>DATLGQ010000246.1:0-2610 GCA_035540435.1 Fimbriimonadaceae bacterium | reverse complement strand
AGAGGATCACGGCCGCCGTCCGCAACAGATTCAGGCGATTCTCCTGCGGATCCCGCGCACCTGGCAGGCGGTCGAGCACGGGGCGTGGCATCGCGAAGGCATTGACCAGCGCCCCGAGCCCATAGATCAGGGCTCCAAAGCCGAGCGCAACCATCCAGCTTCGCGCGATATCTCCGGTCCGATCCTCGACTTCGCCAGCCAAGTACACGAGGCCGCCCGTGCAGAAGATGAACGCCAGGCGGAATGCGGCTGATCGGATGCCGACGAAGAAGGCCTGCCGGCGTTCGTCCAAAGCCAGGAGGTAGAAGCCGTCGGCGGCGATGTCGTGGGTGGCGGAGAGAAAGGCCACGACGCCGAAGCTGATGAGCAGGAGCGTGAACCAGTTGGCCGACGTCATCGAGATCGCAGCCGCGAAGAGGAACACGAAGATCAGCGCCTGCATCAGCACGACCCAGCGGCGCTTCGTCCAGTTGAGGTCGACGAGCGGGCCCCAGAAGGGCTTGAGGGTCCAGGGCAGCTTGAGCAGGTTCGACCAAACGGTGATCGCGCCAGTCTCCAGGCCCATCTTCGTGAACAAGGTGGCCGAGACGTTCTGGACTGCGATGACCGGGAGCCCTTGCAGGAAGTAGAGCAAAGGAACGAATCGCCACGGGCTCGCAGGCGAGACGCTTGGGCTGGATTGCTCGACAGGGGAGGCGGCCTCTTCGACGAGCGGCGCCTCGGGCTCTACGGACGGTGGGACCTTGTCCATCGCAGTTGATGGTAGCAGTACCGGCTGCAGATCGTCATACCTGCCGCTGCAACCCGCGCCCAGCCAGCTTCGTCCCTGAAGCCGATGAGGCACGTTCTTCAGGGTCACCGCCTGGTCATGTCGTCGCCTCGCCTGAGGCGAGGCATCTGGCTCCCGATGCTGGTGGCAGCAGTGGTGTTCGTGGCCGTGCTGGTGCTGGGCTACCTCCTGATCACGCCGAGGCTCTCGAATCTGATCACTTCTATGGGTCTTCCCGACTGGGCGGCAGGTCCGATGGGCGCAGCCCTGTACGGCGTGTTGTGGCTCTTCCTCGCAGGCCCGGTCTTTGTGGCGATCGCGACGACCATCAGCTCCTTTGCCTGGGAGAGCTTTAGCGAGGAAGTCGAGAGCTTGGCCGGACTCAGTTCGCCAGGCGTGCGCATCGGGCGCGGGCGGGTCATCTTGGATTCGCTTGGACGCATGATGTTCTCGCTGCTGATCTCGCTCGCGGCCCTCTGCGGGGGGCCTCTGGCCATCCTTTTGGCCGGGCTGGTGGGCCTCTTCGAGTACACGGCGCCGGCCTACCAGCGCCGAGGGATTCTGTTTGGCGAGCAGCGGCGACGGGTCCTGTCATCCCGGGACTGGATCGCCTTCCTGTTGGTGTCCGGACTCATTACCATCATCCCGGTCGTAAACATCCTGATGCTGCCGAGCATGGTCGCAGCGGGAACTCTGCTGTGCGCGGAGGCTGAGCGGCGGCTCGAATCGGGGTAAGTTCAGCCATGCTCAGACAGCTCGCGCTTCTCCTGCTGTGGACGGTACTGGCGGCGGCGGGGTGGGCTCAAACATCCGTCCCGACGTGAACCGGGTGACCCGGCGAAGGCCGCTTCCTCGGTCCGGGGGAGCTTGAATCGGAGTGGGCGGCGTCGATGCGCTACGTCGACCTCGACGTAGACCGAGCTCGATGGCGGTTCACACTGTCGCGCCGGTTGAACCCACGTCTGTCACTGGGCGCGGAGGTGAATCCCGAAGTTGGCGAGGTTGGCCCCCTCCTGAACTGGGTCGTTCAACAGGAGACGGCAGAGCGACCGCTGATCACGATGGGGACCTCCAGCGATCGCATCGGCACTCCGCGTGGTTATCATTCCGCGTACATAACAGTGGCCCGTTCGCTCCCGGAGCTGAGGATCGCTCCGTATCTCTCAGTATCTTACAGCGGCTACGAGAAAGGGCTGGTCTTCCCGTTCGGGTGCAACGTGAGCTTGGCCCGGAACTGGGACCTGATGGCCATGAACGACGGGCGTCGCTCCCACTTGCTCCTGACTTACAAGGGCGCCTCATTCAGCGTCACCCTTATGTCCGTCTGGCTCCAGCGCTTCGGGATCGGCGTGAGCTGGGGGTTCTGATGCCGACCGTCGCGGTGGAGGTTCGGGGGCGTGTTCAGGGCGTGGGCTTCCGCATGTTCGTGCAGGAGCTTGCCGGCGCAATGGGCGTGCGGGGCGAGGTGTGGAACAACCGGAACGGTGCGGTCGAGCTGGTGGCGCAGCACGAGGATCCGGCACTTCTGTCCAGCTTCATCGAGGCGCTCTGGAAGGGGCCCGGAAGGGTTGACTCCGTCCAACCCAGAGAACTCGCCGAAGCCCCGTGCGAAGGCTTTCGCGTCTCGTGGACGCGCTAGGGCTGTCACAATCCGTGGCAATGACCGAGGAGCGATCCGGCCTTTGGTGATCGGCATTAGCGGATTGGGCTTGATCGGCGGCAGCCTTGGCCTGGCGCTGCGGGCGGCGGGGCTGGAAGTCGTAGGCTGGGACGTAGCCGATCGAGCGTGTGTTCGGGCGCAAGAAATGGGCTGCGTCGATCGGATCGGCAGCTTCCAAGGA
>DATLGQ010000245.1:0-7625 GCA_035540435.1 Fimbriimonadaceae bacterium | reverse complement strand
AGCCTTGACGCCCTTCAGGATTTGGCCGATGCCGGGCATCGGGATGTCTGTGTAGCCCAGCATCTCGGCTGCAGTAGTGATGAGCTCTGCCGCCATCTTGAAGAACGCGTCATCCGCGAGCGCCTTGTCGACCAGGGTCTTGTTGACTCCCAGGTCCGCATTTCCGGAGTTGCGACAGGCCTTAAGGATCGTCAGGATGTTCTTCTTCCGCTGCAGGTTGAGCTGAAGGCCCTTGTTCTTAGGGTCCTTCTTCAGCTCCGCTTCAAGCGCCTTGATCTTCTCCTCGTAAGCGGCGATCAGGCCGGCCACCCACGCGTTGAAGGTCTTGGCGTCCATCAGCTTCTTGACGTCGTGCATTTTCACGCCAAAGAGGACCCCCCGCAACTTGAAGCCTCCCGGCTGGAGCGCGACCACGTTCGTCATGATCGACGCCTGGCCGTTGCGCACCGACGAGAGAGGCAGGCCGCCGGCGTACACGTTGCCGCCCACTCCCTCGAAACGGATGTTCGAAGGAGTCTGGTTGATGAGCTCGAAGGGGATCGGAAACTCGCTGGGGGGCACTCCCTCAAGACCGACAACTCTCATCGTGATCCGCGTCGTCTCACCCCGCAGTAGTTGGGTCTTGGAGGCCGTCAGACTCACTGAGATGAGGTTGCACGCAACGGTGGCTTCCTGGCCGGCTTCGTTCAGCTTGAAGTGCACAGGTCCAGTTGTGGAAGGTGTGCCACCCAGGACGCTGGATCGAGGAGACTCGGCAAGCGGCACCAGTCCTCCCCCGCCGACGCTGCACTGGGTGTTGGCCAGATCTCCATCGAAGGGACCGGATATGAGCATGGGCGACTGGCTCGCAGCCACAGGGTCACAGCCGAACTCGGTTGGGGAGTGCACGATGTCCGGTGGAAGCATGGGGATCGAAGCCTGGCCCCTTTGGGTGCCTTGGGGAGTGGAAAGGCTGAGAGTCGCAAGCCCGCCCACGCCGGCGGGGATGGTCCACATCGCGTGCCGGCCGGTTCGTTTGGGCGCAGCTCCGCCGACCTCCAGCACCAGCCCCTCGAGCACCGCCTCATTGCTTTTGAAGAGATCTCCCTGTCCAGCGGGCTCCTCGATGATAGTTCCGGAGATCGTGTCGCCGGGCATGATGTCGTCCGGCAGGTAGATGGTGATCTTGCCCTGAGGGAGCGTGAAGACGACCTGCTGGAGGTGTCCTTGAGAGGTCACGGCCCCCTGCACAACTGGCAGAGCGAGCGAAAGCGTAGCGATGATGGACAGCATGATCCACCTCCTCTACACGCAAGATAACAGAAACATCGAGAAAGTGTCTGAAGCTTCCCTGCACGGATGCGCATCCTGTAGCATAGGGGCGTGATCACCTCGATTCACACGATGATCTACTCGGACGATGCTCCGGCCACGCGGGCGTTCCTGCGGGACGTTTTGGGGTGGCCTTACGCGCACGAGGGTGAAGAGGATGGCTGGCTGATCTTCAAGTGCGGCCCGAGCGAGATGGGCGTCCATCCCACTCACACGGAGTGGCAAGGCAAGACCTGGAGCGCTCCGCGCCACCACTCGATCTCGCTGATGTGCGACGATTTGGCCGCCACGATGGAAGATCTACGAGCCAAAGGGGCCGAGTTCAGCGGTGAGGTCGAGGATCACGGCTACGGGTGGGTGGTCATGCTGAAGGTGCCGGGCGCCGACGACATCCAGCTCTATCAGCCGAATCACCCGCTCGCGTACAACCTCTGAGCTAGCCGCGCTTCGCGGTCCGCATCATGCCATCGCAGGCGCCGAAGTGCTTGTCGAAGATCTGCTCGATGTCGGCCGCGTACATCACCGCCACGCCCTTGCCGTCGGCTACGTAGGTGTAGAGCGACAGGCCGAGAAAGCTGCTGTCGTCGCGTCGCAGCTTGCCCCAGGAGCGCAGGAAGGGACCTACCTTCTCCCCGCCAGGCTTGCCTTCAAACATCTTGAGGCCCTGCGTGATCGCCTTCCAGGTCCCCTCGTGGTGGGCGCGTTCGTCGCCCGCAAAGGGCTCGGGCGTGGTGAAGCTGACGGCGCAGAGGCGCCCTGGGGGAATCCCGGGGGGCATCAGGACGGTCAACCCGACCTGCGCGTGGTCCTGGCGGGTCCAATCTGCGGGCACGCTGAGGTTGAGCGACCCGATCTTCGTGGGGACCATGGGCGGGCCCTCGGTTCCTGCCGGCAAGGTGAGGGTGCCGGAGAAGCGATAGAAGTTCTGGCTGGCGATCGTGACGAATTCGGCCTTTGCGGCCTCCTGGGTGTGCGGCAGCTCGAAGGACATCGTCGCGGTTTGGCCGTTGTTGTACTTGAGGTAGAGCGTCCAGTTCTGGATCGAGTAGCTTCCACCCCCGTCGTTGGGCGCCACTTTGCTGAGGTCGACGAAGTTCACCCGGTGGGCATTGCGGAAAACGAAGGTGCCGTCAGGCCTGAGCATCAGCTGGGCTCCGTCCCACTTGAGCTCCTCCCGGGCGAAGATGCCGTTCATCTTCAGCCCGTCGACCCTCTTCAGCGGACGGAAGGTCTCGTCGCCCACCCAATTGGCGCCCTGCTGGGTGAAGGTCTGCGGGTTGGTGCCGCCTCCCCAGCGGATCCTGAGCTTCGAGCCGGTCTTGGTCCAGGTGCCATAGTTCGTGTCGTTCCTGGTGGCCTTGATCTTCGCCAGATCGAGCGAGTCGATCCCTTCCTGGTGCATGCCGGTCACGGCGACCCCGCCCTTGAAAAGATACAGCCGGCTCTCCTGGCGGCCCACGCTGCCGGAAAGGTCGATCTTCATCGAGACGGACCAGAAGCCCTCGACTTCTTTCGCTTGAGTCAGATTCGAGGTGAGGGTTGCCATTCCCAGCAATGTCGCCAGCATAGCCTTAGTGTAACAACAACGGCACCGTCAGCAGCGGTTCTTCGATGCTGAAACCGACCCCACTGGAGAGGGTCGACGAGCGGCTAAGCGCGCGTGCAAGTGGCGCGCATGAACTGCTGCCACTGCCCTTGCTCGTCCTGGCCGTACGAGGTGAGGGTGCGGGTGTTTTCATCGAGGAACTCGATGACGTCGCGGTAGTTCGCGGTCTCGCCGTCCTTCTCCATGTGCGGCCCCTCGCAGTTCAGCGTCATCGTGCGGCCATCCGAGCTGAGCTCGCCCACGTACTTCCACAGATGCGAGGAAACCGAGGCGAGCCAGAAGCCGCGGTATTCCTTGAAGCTGACGTCGTAGCCGAGGCCCGTCTTGTACTCCATCTTGTCTCCGTTGGGCATGGTTCCCGAACCTTCGCCGAAGGCCCAGAGGCCACCCAGCATCCGGTACGTCTCGGTTCCTTCGCCGCGGACGACGTCCCCACCGGGCATCGACATCTCGCTTTCCACGCGCCACGTGCCTACGAGCTTGTGAAGCCATTCGTGCTCCTTCTGGGGCTGGGTGGCCATCTCCATGGGTTCGGTCGTTTCGGTGGTGCTCATTCTTCTTTCTCCTGATCAGCTTGTTTTTAGGCGTCAGGCAAAGGATACAGGATCGTGGCTCGACGAGGATGTGTAGCCGCAGTCGCTCCCAAATCCCGCATTCTTGCTATAGACTGTCTGTATGCGCCGCTTCATCTTCGCCGTCATTCTGATGGTCCCGCTCCTGGCCACGGCCAGCCAGCGTTCTCCCCTCGGCACGACTTCCAGGTTCTTGCTCGTGATGTCGCCGGACGTCAAGAAGGAGATCAAGTTGACCAAGGAGCAAAACAAGAAGATCGAGGAGGCGATGAAGAAGATGGAGCAAGATGCCAGGGAGGGTCGCATGGCCCTGGACCTGTCCGACCCGATGGCCGGCATCTCGATCGACCTCGAACCGATCCTTGACGACGCTCAGAAGACACGGCTCGACGAGCTCTTCGTTCAAGTCAATGGCGGCGTCGCGCTGACGGACGCGAAGGTTGGTGCGAAGCTCGAGCTGCGCGAAGAGCAAAAGGCATCGTTGAAGGAACTCAAGGCGGAACTGCTTCAAATGACTATGGAGGCGCTTCCGAAGATTCGATCGACGGCTGGCGTGAAGGAGCTCGAGAAGGCACAAAACGCGATCAAGTCGAAGATGATCGATCTGCTCGACGCCGATCAGAAAGCCAAGTTCGAAGCTCTCAAGGGCAAGCCCTTCAAGTTCAGGAACTAGGCCCGAAAGCGCAGTCGGCGCAGGCACCGGAAACGGGCGGCCCGAGCGAGTCGTCTTCACTATCCGGAGGCTGCTTCGGGGGCCATGGTAGGCCCTCGGCTATACTGAACACCTGTGGCGACAAAGGCCGGCGTAGGACGCACGACTCGCACACGCACGCGCAAAAAGCCCACCTGGGTCAAGCGCGTCAAGCAATTCCTGGCGTTTCTGTTCCTTCTCGGGCTGATCGTCTTCATCACGCTCGGCGTGCTGTTCGCGCTCGAGCTGCGCTGGGCCAGCGAGCAGATCCCCAGGCTTCCGGCGCTGATGTCGGAGATCGGGCGAGAGCCGACCGTCATCGTCAGCGAGGACGGCAAGCCGCTCTACCGGGTGAGCACGGAGTTTCGCCAATACGTGCCTTTGCGAGACATACCGGAGACCGTGCGAAAGGCCACGCTCGCCGCCGAGGACAAGCGGTTCTATGAGCACAGCGGGGTCGACTACTGGGCGGTGGGTCGCGCGCTGATCACGAACGTGCGCGAGCGACGTGGCGCCGAAGGGGCGAGCACCCTGACGATGCAGCTTTCCAAGCGCATCCTGACCGGCACCGAGCACTCGTTCCGCCGCAAAGTGCGCGACGCCGCGCTCGCCATCATGATGGAGCGCCAGCTGAGCAAGAACCAGATTCTCGAGCTCTATCTGAACCAGGTCTTCTATGGCAAGGGCGCCTTCGGCATCAAGGTGGCGGCCGACACCTACTTTGGCAAGAAGCTGGACGACCTCACCATCGCGGAGGCCGCGACGCTCGCCCGCATCGTGCGGCGCCCCAGCGAGGAAAACCCGTTCGACAGCCCGGAGCGCGCTCTCCGCAATCGAGACATCGTGCTCGGCATCATGCGTGGCGAAGGGATGATCACGCAGCAGGAGTATGACGAAGCCAAGGCGGAGGAGCTCAAGCTTCGCAAGAAGCCACCGACCCAGAGCGCCCGGATCTATATGGCGCCCTACTTCGTGAACTATGTGCTGGACTATCTCCATCAGGATCTTCCCGGGATCGACTTCCATCGGGGCGGCTACCGAATCGAGACGACCCTCAACACCGATCTACAAAAGGTGGCCGAGCAAAAGGTGGCCGAGGTGGTCCGCGGGCATCGCAACCAGGGCGTCAACACCGCCGCGTTCGTGCTGATCGACCGCCAAGGGCGGATCCTATGCATGGTCGGAGGCGGGAGTTTCGACAAGAACCAGTTCAACGTGATCACGCAGGGTCGGCGGCAACCAGGTTCTTCGTTCAAGCCGTTCGTTTACGCAACCGCCCTGAGCAACGGCGCGTTGGATGAGCGCGATTACATCTCGAACGCCGCGTTTTCCTGGACAGATCCCGCCACGGGAAAGGTGTGGAGGCCAAAAAACTCCAACGGCAAGTTCGGCGGGTCGGTGAGCGTGCGAAGCGCGATCGCCAACAGTTACAACATGCCGGCGATTCGCACGATCGAGAAGGCTACGCCCTCCGCGGTCGTCGCGATGGGCTACGACGTGTTCGGCTTCCGGTCGCAGCTCGGGCCGAACCTCTCGTTGGCGCTCGGCACCAGTGAAGTGCGGCCCATCGAAATGGCGCAGGCCTACAGCGTGTTCATGTTACGGGGGGAACGGGCCACTCCATTTGGGATCACGCGCGTCATCGCGCCGGACGGCACGGTCGTCAAGGATTACCGGCCGAATGTGGTGACCACCGGAATCAGCCCGTACGTCGCGCATGTAATGGACGGCTTCCTACGTGCCGTGGTCGAGGCCGGTACGGCCCGGGCGGCAATGGTGATTCCGAACGCCCGCGGCAAGACCGGCACGACCGACGACAACAAGGACGCCTGGTTCTGCGGCTACACCAACGAGTTTTTGGGTATCGGGTGGGTCGGCAACGAGCGCTACGACGAGCAGCGCAAGCGATGGGTCTCCGAGAAGATGGCCTCCCGCGTGTTCGGCGGCACGGTGACGATCAACATTTGGGTGGGGGTTATGAAGCGGGCGCACGAGATGGCGACTGCGGGCAAGCTCGGCGGCCTGTACGTGCCGGGTGAGGAGCCGCCCCTTGAGCCGGACGACGACACCACGGTCGAGCGCACGCCGGTCGAGATGGATCCGGGCATCCATCCCGGGCCCGAACCCGACATGGCGCCGCCCCGCCGGCCGGGCGAACCAGAGCTCGGCCCGGAGCGCGGACCGACCACCGATCTTCCTCCAGGCGCGGCGATGGGCGATTCGGGCCCCCTGGGGGCGGCGCCGCCCAGGGAACCGACCATTCGTGAGCCCGTCATCGATCCGCCGCCGGTTGCTCCTCCTCGGCGCGAGCCCCCGCCCAGAAGAGTCGTGCCGGTGACCGAGGAGACGGTGCATGTCGAGATTTGCGCGGAGAACCATCTGCGGGCGACCATGTATTGCCCGGAGACGGTGACCCGGACGTTTACCCGCAAGACGTCGCCCAAGCGTTTCTGCACGATGCACAGGCCGTAGCCATGTCGGTGATCCATGCCCCGAAGCAGCCCGAGCTCACGGGACGCCACCTGGTGTTCCCGATCGCGATTTGCGTGGCCTTCGTGGCTTTATTGCTCAGGCTTTGGTATCTGCAGGTGGTCAAGGCCGACGAGTTGGCCGAGCGGGCAGAGTACTACCGCCGCAGCAAGGTCCAGAAGCTGGCGCCCAGAGGCTTGATCTACGACCGGAAGGGCGTGCTGCTCGCGGGCGTCGAGCCGAAGATCGTGGTCACCGCAAAGCCGGCGGTCGTGAAGCAAAACCCATGGGTTCTGCGGAAGCTGGCGACGATGCTGGGGGTGCCCCTGCAAAAGCTGGAAGACAAGGTGCGCGACGCTTCCTTCCGGCCGCACCTTCCGGCGCCAATCCACGTTGGCGCGGATATCCGGGTGGCCACCCGAATAGCAGAGTCGGGTCCCTACCTGCCGGGGATCGGGGTCGAGAACCAGCCGATGCGCTTCTACCCGGACCCGAAGAGCTTCGCCCACTTGATGGGCTACGTCTGGGTGCCGAGCAGCGAGGACGTGAAGCGGTTGGGCGAGCACGAGTTGAAGCCGGCTGACTACGTCGGCAAGGACGGCATCGAGTACGTCTACGAGCGGGAGCTTATGGGCCGGCCCGGCGCGGACCGTTTCGAGGTGGACGCCAAGCGGCGCCCTACCCGCCTAACCGGCCGCGACAACGCCATCCCGGGCAAGGCACTGATGCTGACCCTCGACAACGACCTTCAGCAGCTTGCCGTGCAGCTCCTGGGACCTCACAAGGGCGCGGTCGTGGCGATCGAGCCATTGACGGGAGAAGTGCTCTGCCTGGCGAGCAACCCCGTTTACGACCTCACGCTGTTCCAGGGTGGGATCAGCAGCAAGGACTGGGACCGGCTCAACAAGGACCCCGACGTTCCGCTGTTCAACCGGGCGACCCAGTCCGCCTATGCGCCGGGTTCGACGTTCAAGAT
>DATLGQ010000244.1:0-6965 GCA_035540435.1 Fimbriimonadaceae bacterium | reverse complement strand
ACCACGTGTCCCGGTGACATGCCTCGTCCGGCCCGCCCGGCCACCTGTGAAAGAAGCTGAAACGTGCGCTCCGAGGAGCGAAAGTCGGGCAGGTTGAGCGATATGTCGGCTGCGATCACCCCCACCAAGGTGACGTTGGGGAAGTCCAGGCCCTTGGCCACGATCTGGGTACCGACCAGGCACTGGATCTCGCCGCTGCGAACCTGAGCCAGCGTTTCCTCCAGCGCTCCCTTTCGCTGGGCCACGTCTCGATCGAGCCTGGCGACCCTGGCCTCCGGGAATGCTTCGCGAACCGCCTCCTCGACCTTCTCGGTGCCCACGCCGAACGGGTTGAGCTTTTGGCCTCGACAGTTGGGGCACGTTTCGGGCGGCTGACTGGAGTGGCCACAGTGGTGACAGCGCAGGCGGCGGTCCCGCCGGCTGTACGAGAGCGACACCGCGCAATTGGGGCACTTGAACTGGTGGCCACAGTCGCGGCAGATGAGAAAGGGAGCGTAGGCCCGACGATTCAGGAAGAGAATGGCCTGCTCGCCGCGCCCGAAGGACTCCTCCATTCGCCGGTGCAGCTCGTCGGTCAGGATGGAGGGCCGGTGAGCCTTGTAGCCCTGTCGCAGATCCTCCACGTGGACCGCGGGAAGACGCGCTTGCGCCGCCCTCTCGGGCAGCGAGAGAAGAGTCAAGCGGCCTTGTTCGGCTTCGAAAAAGCTCTCGACGCTCGGGGTGGCCGACCCCAGGATGACCGGGCACGAATGACGCTCGCCCAGAAAGCGCGCGACCTTCTTGGCGTGATAGCGGGGGGCCGACTCCTGTTTGTAGGCGGCCTCATGTTCTTCGTCCAGAACGATCAATCCGAGGTTGTCCAAGGGGGCGAAGAGCGCCGAGCGGGCGCCCAAAACGACCGGAGCGTCGCCCGACCGAATACGGCTCCAGTTCTCAAGCCTCTCCTTGGC
The DNA here is from genome assembly GCA_035540435.1 of Fimbriimonadaceae bacterium. Lineage (GTDB taxonomy): Bacteria > Armatimonadota > Fimbriimonadia > Fimbriimonadales > Fimbriimonadaceae > DATLGQ01. The sequence goes on along the minus strand of DATLGQ010000244.1, from coordinate 6,015 downwards.
CGGCAACTCGCTGTGGAGCAGCGCTACCGTGCCCCCAAACCGCTCTCGTAGCTGGGAGACAGCCTGAGTGGCCAAGGCGATCTCGGGGACGACGTAGAGCACCTGGCGCCCCAACTTGAGGGCCTCGCTGGAGGCATGAAGATAGACCTCCGTTTTCCCGCTGCCGGTGACGCCAAAGAGCAGGAACGGAGTGAAGAGGCCTTCACGGATCGACGCGGTGACCGAATCGATCGCGAGCTGCTGGTAGGCGTTGGGTTTCGGAGCGGGCTTGAGCAGCGCCGCCTGCTCCACCCTTTCGAGCAGCTTCGCCTCCACCAGTGAGCGCACGATCGTGTCGGTCACGCCGCTCATCGCCTTGATCTCCTGAGCCGTGAGCGCCGCATCCTCCGCCGTTTGCAGGCGCATGATCGTCAGTGCCTGCGCCGGCTTGCGCTTCCCCTCCTCACGCAGAAATCGCTCCAGACGCTGCTCGTCGTGAGTCAGGCGGAGAAGGCTGTGCGGCTTGCGCTGCTCAGAGAACGGAGCGATCGCCAGAGACTGGCGAACCAGGCCTTTGCCACGCAGCAGCTTGAGGGCCTTCTCGCTGGACGCGGGCAGCTTCTTGCCTTTCGGGCTGGTGAGCACTCCGCCGGCGTCTCGCAGCGTCGCCAGCACTTCCTCCTGCAGAACAGTCAGCTTGTGCTCATGGGGCTCATCCGACAGGGTCCATGCCTGAACGAGCCGGTCCTTCACACCAGGGGGCGCGGCCACCGTCAGCGCCACCGGCAGCGGGCATAGATACTCCTGCGAGATCATCCGCACCAACTCGAGCAGTGGCTCGGGGAGCGAAAGGCCCTCCACTCGACTGTGCACGGGCCTCAGGTTCTTGATCGGAAATCCCAGATCCTCCTGCCCGATTTCCCGGACCGTGATGGCGTAGCCCATCACCGAACGGCTGCCCAGAGGCACGAAAAGAGCGTCCCCTGGCGCGACGTCGGGCGGCGCTTGGTACGTGTACACGGCATCGCGGCCCCCGGATCGGGAGTCGAGGGCGACGTCGACGACCTGAACCAACCCCTCGGGCACGGGCCGATGTTACCGGCTGCGGTCCTGGCGAACGAGGCTGGGTCTAGAATGCAGCGTGACCTGCACCAACCTCCTCACCGGCCAGCTCTCCGGGAGTCGTATCACCGAAACGGTCAAGACGGTCGCTGATCTGGTGGGCTATTGGGCGGAACCGGATGCCGTGACGGATGCCGCCCAGATCGTCTACCGGACCCAGACGTTTTGGGCGGCAGAGGACGGGACGCCCGGCGCAGTGCTTTGGGGCAACACCCAGTTGATGCCGGGTCGAGTCGGGCGCGAGTTCTTCATGACTCGGGGCCACCGACACCTCAAGCCGACCCACGGCGAACTCTGCGTGACCGTCTCGGGCCGCGGCGTTCTGCTCCTGATGGACGAGCACCGCCAATCCTTCACCGAGGAGATGTCGCCCGGCTCAACTCACTGGATAGACGGGCGGCTGGCGCACCGCACGATCAACACGGGGGACGAGCCTCTGATCTTTCTTTGCGCCTGGCCGGCCGATTGCGGCCACGACTACGACGAGATCACCCGCCTGGGCTTCAGCCACCGGGTGCTTGTGTAGCGCCGCGCGCCTTTCGATCGCATTCACCTGCTGTGACCCAGACGAGGAGGAGGAATCGCGAGGTGGGCCGACATGCCACCTAAAGCGGCCTTTAGGTTCGAATTGGAGCGGGCGACGAGATTCGAACCCGCGACCCTCTGCTTGGGAAGCAGATGCTCTACCACTGAGCTACGCCCGCTCGCGGCATCTCTACGTTACCACGGATTGATGAACCGACCCAACTAGAGAGCCGGCGAGGCTTGTAGTCCGCGAAGCTCCTCCAGGCGTAGCGACTGCTCCTCCCAGGCCGCCAGACGCCCCGCGATGTCCTCTTGCAGCGAGCTATGGCGCAGCGTGAGGGCGTACACGTCCGCGTCCGGAGGCAGCGCCGAGAGCTCTCGTTCGAGCTCTGCAAGCTGTGTCTCTAGCGAAGCCACGTCCTCCTCGGTTTCGGCGACCAGCTTCGTCAATCGCGCGATCTCCTTGCTGATCTCACGGGGGCTCATGGTGGTCTGAGTGGGCGGCGGCGCCTGGGACGATTGCTTGACCGACGTGGCGGGAGCGGCCCGCCCGTCGCGTCGCCGGTACTCCTCGTAGCTGCCTGGGTAGAGGACGGCGCCGCTCCGACGCAGGTCGAGGGTCCGGTTGGTGGTCTGGGACAGGAGCCACCGGTCGTGGGAGACCAGGATGAGCGTGCCGCCATAGTCTTGGAGCACCGAGGCCAACGCCTCCCGCGAATCCATGTCCAGATGGTTCGTCGGCTCATCGAGAACGAGGAGGTTGGGGTTCAGGGTCGTCAGCCGCGCCAATGAAAGCTTGTTCTTCTCGCCTCCGCTGAGAGTCCGAATCGGCCGAAAAACATCGTCGCCGCTAAAGAGATATCGACCGAGCAGGGTGCGCGCCTCCGCGGGCAGCAAGCCGCACTCGTACACCATGAAATCGAGTGGCGTCTGCTCGGGATCGAGCTGTTCGCCATCCTGCGCGAAGTAGCCGGCTTCGACAGCGGCGCCGAGTCGTGCCGTGCCCCTGATGGGCTGGATCAAGCCCAACACGATCTTCACCAGCGTGGACTTCCCGGCACCATTCTCACCGATGACGCCCCACCGCTCGCCGAGTCGTACGGTCCAGTCGAGGTCGGCAAACAGCCGCTGGCCGCCGTACGACATGCTCAAGCCCTTGGCCTCGACCACCAGGTCGCCACTTCGCTTCGACGCCTTGATTCCGGCCGCCATTCCGCGCTCGCTGCGCGGCGCCTCGACCTTGGTCGCGATGAGCTTCTCCATCCGCTTGAGTCGGCCCCGCGCTTGGGCCGTCCGCTCGCTGCCCATGAAGCGGCGGACATACTCGTCGAGCTTCGCGATCTCTTCCCTCTGCCGCCGCGCGACCTCCGCCAGCCGTGATTCTTCTTCCGACCTAAGCTTGAGGAACTTGTCGAAGGGTTCGGGATAGCTCTTGACTCGTCCATCCCGGAGTTCGAGAACCTGCTGAGCGACGTTCTGGAGGAACGCCCGATCGTGCGAAACGATCAGCACGGCCCCGTGATAGCCACGAATCCATCCCTCCAGCCATTCGGTCGCCTGGAGGTCGAGATGGTTGGTGGGCTCGTCGAGAATGAGCAGGTCGGGTTCCTCCAGCAACAGCCGGGCGAGCGCAAGACGCGTGCGTTCTCCGCCACTCAGCTTGGCGGTGGGCTTGTCGAGGTCGTGCTCTAGGAAGCCAACCCTGGCCAGCACCGTGCGAAGGTCACGTTCGACGCTGTAGCCCTCAGACTCGAGGAAGTGCTCGTGGAGCAGCGCGTACTCCTCCAAATCCTCCGTCGACGGCTCGGTGCTCTCCAGCAGTCTCTCCAGCTCGTCGAGGCGACTCCTGAGCGCCACGGCCTGTTGAACGCCCGCCTGAGCCTCCTCCAAGACCGTGCGGTGGGGGTCGACCTGGCTCTCTTGCCGAAGGTATCCGACCTTCGCACCCCGAGCCAAGTGCACGTGGCCGGCATCGGGAGCGAGCGATCCGCTCAGGATCTTGAGAAGAGTCGTCTTCCCGCTGCCGTTGCGGCCGACGAGCGCGACCTTCTCGCGAGCCTGAAGCTTGAAGCTGACGCCTTCCAGGATCCGATCGACGCCGAACGCCTTGCTTACGCCGGAGACGTTCAGAAGCACGGGTGGAGTGTACTTGCTATAAGTGCCGCAACAGGCTGGCCTGAGGCCCCCTCTTTCGTTGCCGAGAATACGGGTTGAATGCCTCTCGGAACAGCGCTCTCGACACGGCACAAGATCGTCCTGCTGCTGGCGGCCTGCACCGCACTCTGCATGGGCGCGCTCCTGAGCCTGAAGCGAATCCAAGAAGAACAAGCGGAGCGGCTGGTCGAGTCCATCGCCGCCGACCAGGAGCGCAGCTTCCGCAGCCTCGTCTACATGGAGGGCCGGACGTTTGCGACCCTCGCCGAGGACTACAGCTTCTGGGACGAGATGGTGCGGTTCATCCAGACCCTGGACCCCAAATGGGCGACCCAGAACCTCAAGACCGCGCTCGACACCTACGGAGCTGACGTGATTTGGGTCTTCGACCGCCAGCTAAGGGAAGTGGTGTGTTTGCCTGGCCCAGATGGCTCCGGCATCCAGGAGCTTCCCTTTTCGCCGGAGCAGCTGGCCAAGGCCTTCGACCACCGGAAGCTGCTCCACTTCTTTCAGCTGACCTCCCATGGGCTGCTGGAGGTTCGGGCCGCTCGCGTCCACTGCTCTTCCGACGCCGCTCGCAAGGGCCCCTGGTTCGGTTACCTGGTGGTGGCCCGCCGCTGGGACGAGCCGCACCTGCGGCATCTTGGGTTCATCTCCTCGGGGACAGCCGGCCTCGTCGGGCCCCACGCCGCACCCTCGCCTACGGGGGGAACCATCGTCGCGTCCATTCCGCTCCGCAACATAGATGGCTCGCCCGTAGCCCGACTCGCGTGCACGTGGAGTCCGGCTGTTTTGGGCACGCTCTGGGACAGTTGGGAGCGCATCCTGCTATGGGCCTTGGGAACGTCGCTCCTGCTCCTCTTCGTTCTTTCGGTGTCTCTGTTTGCCTGGGTCACACGGCCTCTGGAGGTCCTCGCTCGTTACCTGCGACATCGCGCCGGGTCAAAATTCGATCAACTAGCGGCCTCGAGCGGCGACTTTGGCAAGCTCGCCCAAATGATGCGAGGGTTCTTTGCGCAGAAGGAAGAGCTGGAACTGGAGGTGCAGCGCCGAGCACAAGTGGAAGCTGACCTCCAGCAGGCAAAGGAGGCAGCCGAGCGGGCCAACGAGGCCAAGTCGCGGTTCTTGGCCAATGTCACGCACGAAGTGAAGACGCCGATGAACGGGATCATCGGCATGTCGAGCCTGTTGCTGGACGGCAACCTCGACGAAGAACAGCGGGAATACGTCGCGGCGCTGCATTCGAGCGCCAGAAGCCTCATGGTGATCCTGAACGACATCCTGGACGTTTCGAAGATCGAAGCGGGGCGGATGCAGCTCGATCATGTGGCGTTCGAGATCCCGGACCTCGTCGAAGACTTGTGCGAGTTGGCAGCTCCAGAAGCCCAAGGCAAGGGCGTGGAACTCGTCTGCAGCATCGACCCCGCACTGCCCCAGGTCGTGCTTTGCGATCCACATCGCCTCAGGCAGGTGCTCATCAACCTGATCAGCAACGCGATCAAGTTCACCCGTGAGGGATGGGTGGAGGTGCGAGCGGATCTATTGAGCCGCGGCGTGGACGGCATCGGTTGGGTTCGGATTGCGGTCCGAGACTCCGGAATTGGGATCGCGTCCGAGCGCCAGGAGGCGATCTTCGAGAGCTTCACCCAAGCCGACAGCAGCACCACTCGCCGATACGGTGGGGCCGGCCTGGGGCTCACGATCTCCAAGAACATCGTCGAGCTGCTGGGCGGTGCCATCGGAGTCAACAGTGAGGAGGGACGGGGCAGCGAGTTCTGGGTGGAGCTTCCCATGCCGATTCTGCAGGATGCGATCGCATTGCCCAGTCTGGATGTCTCCATCCTGGTCGCAGAACCCTGTTCCGCACTGGCAGCAAGCCTGACAAGAGCCCTCTCGTCGTGCCAGGCACGGGTGACGGTGGCGGACACGATTGAATCTGCACAAGCGGCTGCCTTACGTACAGATTACGATCTTGCGATCTGGAGCGAACACTGGCCGGTCCCTGAGGAAATCTCGATGCCCCGCCTCAGAACCTACAGCCTCGGCGCGCCCCGGACTCAAGAGGTAGCTCTGCGAAAGCCGGTCCGTTTCCGGCTCATGCTCAGGAAAGTGCAGGAGCTATTGGGGCACGAGCCGGTCCACGAGACCGCGCACTCGGCCTCCACCGCGTTCGAGCCCATCGTTCGCAATGAGTGCTGGGACGAGCAGGCTCTGCTCGAGAGCTGTGGCGGAGAG
>DATLGQ010000243.1:0-6124 GCA_035540435.1 Fimbriimonadaceae bacterium | reverse complement strand
CCCCCAGAGTGGCGAGGGGGACCAAACCCGCAGGGTTGCGAGTTGCAAAGAGTGCGGGGTTTGGAATGAAGCCCACATGCGAACGCGGGTGTGGAAGTTCGGCATGTTGACGGGGGTGCTGGGCCTGGCCGCCCAAGTCCCCGCTGAGGTTATCGCAGTTCAGGGCCTCCTCGAAAGCTTCTCGGGCGGGCAGATCCATGCGACGAACGCCCAGTACAGCTTGGAAGGATCTCTGATGGGGACGAGCATCCAAGTCCGGCTCAACGGCAAGTGGGCGGGCATCGGGCAGTGGAGCGCGGTGCCGGTGAGTTGGCAGGGCAAAGACGTCTTGGTGCTCACGCTCACCAATCTCGAGCCGAGAGAGGTTCAACTAGGGGTCCGACTGGATGCCACCTCGAATCCGAACGACTGGTCGAAGATCGAGCAGGCCCCACTGACGATGCCGCCAGGAGCCACCCGCACCGTCGTCTACGAGCTGAATCCGCAGACTGCGCTCGATGCAGGCGTACGTGGTCTGCCGCCGGCCATCGAAGGGGAACACATCCGGCTGTTCACTTGGCGAAGCCTCGACCTCTCCAACATGTATCGCTGGAGCGTCTTCCTGCGCGAAACGACGCCCGCCTCGATCCGGATCGAGAACATGCGGGTCGGGGTGGCCCAAAGGCCGACGAGCGGCTTTGTCGACAGGTTTGGGCAGTTCGGGATCGGTCAGTGGCCGGGGCGAATCGACTCTGCAGGCGATCTGGCCGCCCAATACGCCCAGGAGTTGATCGATTTGCAGGGCCAACCCGCGCCGTCGGAGCTTTTCGGAGCGACCACCATCCCGAACCAGGGCGCCAGTGGCCGGTGGCGCGTGGCTCGGTTGCCCAGCGGCAAGTGGTATCTCGTAACACCTGCCGGGCGCCCCTTCTGGAGCTTCGGAGTCACCTGTGTCAATCCGTCCAATTCGACGATCGTCGGCGGCCGCGAAAGCCTCTTCCAGAACCTGCCCTCGCAGAGTGGTGACACCTCCCAGTTCTACAGTTGGACGACGACTCTGCAAGGGGCCACGAAGCGCGCCTTCTGCTTCACGTCGCACAACCAATTCCTCAAGTTCGGCACTACCTGGCGCACCGACTTCGGCACTCACGCCCTGCGGCGGCTCAAGGCCTGGGGCCTCAACACGCTAGGTCCTTGGGCAGATCCGAACCTGTACGCCCGGACGGACCTGCCGTACACGATCAACACGAACACGCTCGACTTCCCCACCACTTTGGCCACGCCCTTCGCCTACTGGGGCAAGCTCCCGGATCCCTTCTCGCCGGCGTTTGGGACGTGGGCTAGATTGAAATTCGCAAGCGTGCTGGCCGGCCATAACGGCCGGTCGACGTTCATGGGAATCTTCGTCGACGGCGAACTGGCATGGGGCCAAATGGACAGCCCCCTCACGCGGTATCAGATTGGGGTTGCCGCTCTGAATGCTCATGCCACCCAGCCGGCGAAGGTAGAGCTTTTGCGCCGCCTGCAGCAGAAGTATCGACGCATTGGATCGTTCAACCTCGCCTGGGGTACGAGCTTTACGAGCTGGAACCAATTGAAAGCTCAAGACGTCTTCAGCGGGTCCACCCTCAGGCCCAAGGCACAGCAGGACATGGCCCAGTTCGTGTACTTGTACGCCTACACCTACTACCAAAAGGTCCGGCAGGCGCTGACAGACGCCGGTTTGACCGGGCTCTACCTCGGCTCCCGGGACGTCTGGGCGACACCCGAGACCACCTCCGCCGCGATGCCTTTCGTCGACGTCTACTCGGTCACCCTCTACCGGGAGCCTGGGCAGGTGGACTGGAGCTTCCCCCAATCGACGCGCCCTGTGCTGATCGGTGAGTTCAGCGCCGGCGCCACCGACCGGGGCTCCTTTCATCCGGGACCCGTGGCGACGACGGATCAAGCCCAGCGCGCGCGCCTGCTCCAGGGCTTCGCACAGTCGGCTCTCACCTCACCGAAGGTCGTGGGACTCCACTGGTTCCAGTACTTCGACCAACCGATCACCGGACGTGCGCTGGATGGGGAGAACTACAATCTGGGCTTCGTGAGCGTGGCGGATGTGCCGTATCAGGAGTTGGTTGAGGCGACGCGCGCAATCGGACTGAGCCTCTACGCTCTCAGGGGGCGCTAGCTCAGAGAAGTGGGCCGCTGCCGGAGCGGCCCCGAACCGGCAAGCCAGAGGACGCGGTTCCAAACTGCGTTCAAGCCCAAGGCGGCCAAGTAGGGACTCATCGATGGCCGTTCTACGCACAGGAGCGCGAGTTGGCGCATCGCGCGCACACGCGAATTCTCTTCCAGCAACTTGGCTACCGTGTTTCCGCGAGTGTGGGTGAGTAGGCCCACAAAGCTGTCCCACCCAAAGTGGACGCGGGAAGCGGCGAATGGGCGGTTCTTCCTCATGACAGCTCGGGCGGCGTCGAACATCCTCAGGTAGTCGCGCGACATCGAGCCCCGGATCTGACGGTAGCGGGCGCCGGGAACCGGATCGTATGCGATGCGGAATCGGCGCGAAACCCGGATGTAGTGATCCCAATCCTCGCAGGCGTTGAGCAGTGGGTCGTAGTCACCGCACAGTTCGTAGGCGCGGCGTCGGACCAGGCAGCCGCAGGTCACGGCCAGATTTCGACGGGGAGCGTGGCGGTGCTGGGGATCGGGAGGCGCCTTGAGATCCGTGCCATGCACACGTAGGACCCGAAGCTCTGAGTCGACGACCTCGAAGGCGCCCGCCACAAGACCCACCTCCGGATCCCTCTCAAACATCGCTGCCCGTCGGCCCAAAACACCCGCAAGAAGGGTGTCGTCGGCATCCAACAGACAAACAAGCTCGCCAGAGGCATGGCGGATGCCGGCGTTGCGGGCTCCGCTGAGGCCGGTATTGGGTTGCTGCACGAGGCGCACACGTGCGCCATAGCTCCTCGCCACCTCGGCAGTGTCGTCGGTCGAACCGTCGTCCACCACCACGACCTCCTTTTCCGCGTGATCTTGCTCGAGGCAGCTCGCGATGGCGTCCCGCAGAAAGTGGGCCTGGTTGAAACATGGGATGACGACGCTCACCCTCACGCCATCCTCCCCCTCCAGGCCGATCGGCCGAACAACCGGTTGTAGCCGGCCTCGAACGCCCAAATGATCAGGTATGGGATCACCTTCGGCCTCCGCAGCACGATTGCAGCCAAGCGAGCCAGGGGCCGGTCGATTCCCTCCTCCCGAAAAAGCCGTCCGAAGACGGCGCGCGCGCAGTGGTTCTTCATCCCGACCGCTGACTCGAATCGGTAGCGGACTGCACTCGACCTGAGCATCCGGTTCTTCCTGAACATCTGGGCCGCCGCGTCGATCATGGTCAGGAAGTTCAGCGACATAGCCCCCGGACTCACCCGATACTCGACCCGCGCGACGGGATCGAAGGTGAAGGAGAAGCGGGCAGAGGCGCGGATCAGAAAGTCCCAGTCTTCGCAGGAGCGGAGCAGCGGGTCGAACGGGCCGCAGAGCTCGTAGACCCTTCGGCTGAACAACCACCCGCTCGGCGGGCCATAGTTGCTGCGAAGTGAGGCGCTCAATGGATCGCCCGTCGGCTGCGCGCGCGGCGGGGGTTCGCGCAGAACACGTCCCTGCTCATCGATCAGCCGAACATGACCGGTCACGAACGGGTGCTCCCGAGCAAGCTCGAGGCGGGCGGAGGCGCAGTCCGGCAGGAGGCGGTCGTCGGCGTCGAGCAGCAAGATCCACTCACCGCTGGAGCGCGCTATACCCGCGTTTCGCGCCGCAGAGAGCCCGCCGTTCGACTGCTGGACGACCAAGACCGAGTCGTAGCGCGAGGCAATCCGCGCACTCTCATCGGTGGAACCGTCGTCCACGACGACCACTTCCAACGGGCTGTAGGTCTGGGCAAGGGCGCTTTCGATCGCCTCGGCCAACGTCGCCGCCCCGTTGTAGCAGGGGATGACCACCGATACGGTCGGAGCGCTCATCTACTTGAGGCTTGCTGCGGGCCGCAACTGCGGGGCGATCCCCGAGAGCTCATGTTCGGGCGCCTTGGCCGCGCGCAGGGGTGCGATGCGCATCACCACCAGCGCCATGAGCACGTTGATGATGAGCATGCCATCGGTGAAGAGCAGGTTCTCCGTGTTGCCATGCACAGCGAGGCCAACGCCGCTCAGGAAGACAGCCCCGCTAAAGGCACAAGGCGCCCAGTAGGACCGGATGGTACGGAAGAGACCGTAGAGAATGCCAAGCATGAACCCCACTCCGACGAAGCCGTGCATCACGAAAGTGAACGAGTACATGTTGTCGAGCTTGCCTTCGAAGGTGTAGGCGTTGCGGGTGATGGTTCGCAGGTCGTTGATGCCGCCTGCTGCCGCCATGAGGCCGAACACCGGGTACTCCTGGCCGAGTCGCAAAGCCTTGACGGAGTTGTTGACGCGCATTCGCAAGCTGCCCAACTCTTCGGGCCGCCGCACGGTTCCCTCTCCCTCGACCAGAATCTTGAGCCGCTCAACGTTGAAGGCGTAGATCGCGGTGACGCCCGCTACGGCCAGAATGGCGCCCCCCAGTAGCACCAGGAACGAAGATCGGTACTGGCGGCGCGACATGAGGAAGATGACCAGCGCGGCTCCAATGGCGGTTGTGGTGATCACTCCGGAGCGGGAGTAGGTGGCGGCGAGGGTGGCCAGAAGAACAAGGCCGATGAATATATCGACCTTCTTGATTCCCCGGTAGCAGGCAAGCCCAACCAACACGCACAACCCGAGCCAAGTGTGTTGGGCGAGGATATTGGCGTGGACGGTCGCGCCTTTCGCCTGCCAGATTGCGGAGGGTCCGTCCATGGCCATCTCGGCGATTCGCTGGTTGTAGAAAACGTAGCTCCACTGCCGCACTCCGAGGAGGTCGCGAGCCTGCATCAGCCCGATCAAACCGGAGGCACAAATCGCCGCCAGGAACCAGCCAAGGATGACGAGTGGCCGGAACCCCTGCCGATTCGCCGCCTCTCGCACCACGACGAAGAAGAGATAGGGGTGGAGGGTGGTGACGACGAACTGCAGGTAGTTCTGGAAGCCCGAGAACCGGATAAGGGCGCTGTCGGCGTAGACCGAGCCGACGGCTGCCATCGAAACGAAACCCAGGTACAGGTAGTCCCAGAGACCGATCTTCACCCGTCCGATGCGCTGCGACCGGTTGAGTAGCAGCCAGAAGCCGACCAGCAGGAGCGGCACCTGCACGGCGGTCCAGTAGAGAAGCTTCTCTTGGATCACCCGGTCGAGAAGCAACGAGAGCAGCAGACAGATCCCGATGGCATGGGAGAGCACGAGCCCGTGCATCCGACCGAAGTCGGCCTTGGCACGGGCCATATAACCGTGTCGCAGCGTTGCCGGGGCAGCCATTAGTGCAGGAGCGCCTTCGGCGCCTCTCTCGCCTCCACCGCGTCGGGAAGCACCTCGAGGTCGGATGTCCTGGCAAGCACGACTGTCACCAACGGGCACCCCGAATCCGCCAGCGCCTGCTGCGCCCTCAGGAAATCGACACTCGCTACCCGCGACGCCCGCACGAGCACGATGATCTCATCGAGGTTCGAGGCGGCAAAGGCGTACTCGGCCGATATGGTGGTGGGCTCGAAATCGAAGATGGTCAGATCCCGCTCGAGCTTTTGCACCTCCGCCGGCACCTCGGCCGTGTTGAGCCCGTCTGGAGAGACCAGCGTAACATGCTCGCTCACCTTGGTGAGATCACCGGTGGACTGGGCGCCCTGCCGGAAGGCGATGCGCCGGATCGGATGACGCTGATCGGCCTCTACGACCACCGACGAGTGGCCGTGACGCTCGGCGGCGAGCGCGAGGTTCAGAGCGGTGGTAGACGCTCCCGAATCCTTGGCGATACCGACCACTCCGATGCGATAGGGTCGCTTGTCGCTGCGGCGGAAGTTCACGAGCAGGGTCTCGTACGATTCGGCCGGAGCCTTGCCCACGCCTCTGAACGGCTGCCGCAGCTCCGGAATGATGCGGTACACGGGGTGGAATGCCAGGCCGTTGAGCTGGGCGAGCGAGCGCACCGGCTGTCGCTTGCCCTCCGTGGACAGCATCGAGAGCACACCAAGAATGAGGCCCGCGAC
>DATLGQ010000242.1:0-7674 GCA_035540435.1 Fimbriimonadaceae bacterium | reverse complement strand
GCCGAGTCGGGGGAGGAGCGCGTCTTCGTCGTGCGCCTGCCCCTGAGCGACGTCACGTCCGACGATCCGGTCACCGTCGGAGTCGGGGGTGGTCTATGAACGGAACGGGACGGCAGAGAGGCGCGATCATGGTGATCACGCTGGCCGTGCTGGCCGGTCTCATCCTGATCGTTGGCAGCATTGCGGCGAGTCAGCGGGTGGCCTTTCGGGCGGAGCTGAACCGCATGGAGGCGCGCCGGGCGCGCATTGCAGCCGAAGCCGGGATACAGCGTGCATTGGCGGAGTTCCTCAATCAACCGGAGGAACTGACGGCGGTGGGGGATGTCTGGGAGACCCTGGGGAGCTATGGATCCGAGCGCTTCGTGTTGAACGATGTCTCATTCCGGCTGCAGATTCTGGATGCGAGCGGGCTCGTCGACCTGAACTCGGCGCCCGAGGAGCAGCTCCAGCGTCTGCCGCTCACGAGCGAGCAGATCGACTCGCTGCTCGACTGGCGCAGCGAGGAGAGAGAGCCGAGGCCCGAGGGCGCAAAGGACGAGTATTACAACAACCTGCCGAGGCCCTACAACACCAAGCTCGGCCCTCTCGACAGCGTGGAGGAGCTCCTGCTCGTCAAGGGCTTTACTCCTGCCGCGCTCTACTCGCGCCAGGACAACATCGTGTCCACCGCCACGCTCGTGCAAGGGGGAGAGGACGAACAGCCGCTGCTCGTCGATCTGGTGACCGTGGGCGCCCAGAGCCGGAACGTCGATCTCAACGGGCTGCCCAAGCTGAACGCAAATCAGGTCACGATCGGCCAGATGACGCAGCGGGGCATCCCACCGAACGTGGCCGCCGCCATCTTCCAGCGTCGCGGCACCTTTACAGGCCTCGGGCAGCTCCTGCAGGTGCCTGGGGTCAACGCACAGAATGCCGCCGCGATCGTGGACAACCTGGCCGTCAACGCCGAGCCGGTGGCTCTTGGCCGCGTGAACGTCAACACGGCATCGGAGGGCGTGCTGAACACACTGCCTGAGATGGCGCCCGATGTTGCCCTGGCCATCGTCCAGCGGCAGACCACCCCGTTCAATTCGGTCGGAGAACTGTTCACGCTGCCCGGGTTCACTCTGGAGTTGGGGCAGCAGGTGATCGACCGCCTGACCGTGAACTCCCAGACGTTCCTGGTGCGGGTCATCGGCCGTGCAGGCGACACGGAGGTTGCTCTGGAAGCTTCCGTCGTATTGGAAGAAGGGGTGCCGCGCGTTACGAGCGTGCGGGAAGCCTCCTTCGGGGATATGTGGCGTCGATGGGGTTGGGATCAGGAGCCCACCCACGACATCGTGTTGTTCGATCAGCAATGAGCTCAAGTAAAGGTCTGGCCCTGCCGGCGGTTCTTTGGATGCCGGGAATCAAGCCCGAGACATATATGTCGACGGGTTACCGGGACGTGACGCTGGCCATCTCGCGGCGAGCGACGTTCCTGAAGGCGATTCGAGTTCCCAACGCGACCCGTTCCGACGTGGCCTCCGCGCTGGCCGTGCAGATGCCGCACCACTTCCCAAGCGCTGCGGGCGAACTGGCATTCGACTTTCGCATGAGCGAGGACGTGGGTCCCGAGGGAAGGCTCGCGGTCGTGGCGGCCGTGCGCACGGCGCAGCTTCGCGAAGCGATCGACGACGCGCATGCGGGTGGGCTCAATCCGGTGCGGATCGTGCCGGTTGCCTTTGGGTCCGTCGAGCTTGCCAGGAGCCTGGGGCGCCGCGATGCGGTGGTCGTCGAGGAGACGGACGAGGGGCTGGGCATCGACGTCGTGCAAGGAGGCGAGCTCAGGTACAGCCGCCTAGCCCCGAGGCCCCGTTCGGAAGCCGAGATCGACGCCGAGATCAATCGGACGCTCTCGATCGCCGGCCTTCCGATCAGCGAAACGATCGCGTCGGGTGGCCTTCAGCTCGAATCGGCCGCAGCAGAGACCAACTCGAGGCCGTCAGATTTCCTGAGCCATCCGGATCAGATTGGAATCAACCTCGAGCTGCCCGAGTTTCGTGTCCTGCGCGAAAAGGCAAGGCATCGGACGCGCGTTCGGATCTTTTCGCTTCTCACCGCATGCGCCCTGATCTTGGCGACGGTGGCGTACTTGGACGCCGCCGCCGCATCCGAGAGGGCCCGCTCGGTCGAGACCCGCTGGAAGGGTCGGATCACTCGTGAGCAGAGACTTCTGGCGGCCGCCAAGCGCGACGAAAGCCAGGAGCGGGCCATCTCCGAGACCCTCCAGCGTGCCTTCAGGCCCACCCAGCGCCTCCAGGACATCTCCACGTTGATTGCCAACGCGGCGCCCTCGAACGTCTGGCTGTCCGGCATTGCCATCGAGCGCGGCAGGCGGGTGACGCTGCGGGGAACCGCCCTGAACGGGGAAGCGGTCTCGGCCTTCCAGCAGGCTCTTTCGGCCAACGAGCGCTTCCGCGACGTCAAGCTGGAATTGTCATCGAGCGTGCTGATCGAACAGACGCCCGTCGTGCAGTTCGCGATGTCGCTGCACGCCGTGGGGAACCTTCCGCTGATCGACCGCGATAGCAGGCAGATGGTGAGGCGATGAGCGTGAAACTGAAAGGAGATACCTGGTGGGACATTAGCATCGTTGGCATGGCGATTGCGGTGGTGGCGCTGCTGGCATTTGTGCTGATGCCCAAGGAGCAGCGCGATCCGGGTGTGACCCGCTTCCGCAACGAGGAGGCGAAGCTCAAGCGAGAGATCGACGAGACGAGAACGAACGTAGCCGACCTCGCCGAGCAGAACCGCACTTTCCTTTGGAATGCGGCGGCCGAACGCGTGAGTGCGACGGTTCACGAGCAGGTGACCCGCTCGGCCAAGACCGGAGGATTGCGGCTCGTCTCTTTCCGGCCCCAGAAGGTGGAGGACGTGGGCTCGGTGCAGGCGATGCCCTTCCTCGCTACGGTGGAGGGTTCCTTTCCGGCAGTAAAAGCGTTGGAAGCGAGTCTGGAGAATTCGAACAATCGGCTCGCTGTTACGTCGCTGCAGGTGACCTCCAGCAACAACGCCGCCGACCTGGTCACCGCCAACATTGGGCTGGTGGCCTTCCGCGACGCACGCAACGCCCAGGACAACACGAATGCCCAAGATAAGTAGACCCGTGCTCTATACCGGCCTGTTTGCGGTGGCGGTCGCCGCCTACGTCCTGACGAGTGAGGAACCTCCGACGGGCGCTCGGCGCACGCCCAAGCCTACGGCCAAGAAGGTGGAGCAGCAGAATCGCGGTTTCACCGAGGCGGATTACCGCGACCCATTCCCGCCAGTGAACGAACGGGCGCGAAACGCGTTTATGCCTCTCGTTAGGCGAAGCGAGCCGAGCGTTGTAGGCATTACGCCGCCCGAAGGCAACGCCATCAGCGAAGGCATTACGGGCGAGGCCGGATGGATTTACACGGGAATGGCCGAGGTGAATGGCGTCAAGCAGGGTTTGGTCGAGAATACGGTGACGGGCGAAGGTGAGTTCATCAAGCCCGGGCAGCGGTGGAAGAAGGGTACCGTCTTGACGGTGACGCCCGATCGTCTAACCCTGATGGGCAACGACGGCGTCGTGCATCGCATGAGAATTCTGGACGAGGCGAGCGCGCTGCCGCTGGCATCGGGAAGCGGGTTCCAGCCGCTCGATCCGGGCATTCGGGGCCCGATCGGTAACCCGAACATCGAAGTGCGGCCGGAGCGCTCACGGACCGCCGGCCGCCGGGGCCGCGCGCCCCAAACCGAGGAAGGATGGACTGATGAAAATTAAGGCAATTCTGCTCTGCGCGATCGCGATCTCGACAGCGGCGCTGTCGCCAGCCCAGTTCATCGGCTTTGGAGGTGGCGACCAAGACAGCGGCCCAGCATGGTCGAGCTTCAAGCTGAACCCGAACACGCGGGTGAAGCTCGACTTCCGCAACGCCAACATCGACCACGTTCTCGCCTTTTATCAGAAGCTATCCGGAGTGACGATCATCAAGGACCCGGGGCTGACCGGCCCCATCACCGTCACCAGCGCGGCGCAGGTATCCCTGAACGAGGCGTTCCAGATCCTGAGCACGGTATTGAGTCTCAAGGGCTACGACATGCGCAAGGACGGCAACCTCCTGGTGGTTCGCTCGAGGAATCAAGGTCGTGGCCCCGGACCGAATCCCGGCCCAAATCAGAGCCCGTTTGGCAACATCAACCGCGAGGACATCGAGCGCATGTTCAGCGGGAGCAACACCCAGCTGCGGGTCTATCCGATCAAGTACGCCAATGCGGCTCAGGTGGCCAGAGTCGTAAACGAGGCTTTCGCCCAGACGCAGGACCCGGTCCAGATGCTCATGCAGCAGTTCGGCGCGATGCAGAACGCCAACCGCTTCCAGCAGGGCAACAACCAGCAGCGGGGCCGGTTCGGCAACTTCAACCCCATGATGGGTCGTGGCGGACAAGGCTCGGTGGTTCGGGCTTCTTCCGACGACTACAGCAATTCGGTGATCGTGAACGCCCCGTCCCGCGAGCAGGAGCAGGTCAAGCAGCTCATCGACCAGATCGACAAGCAGACCGAGGAGCCGCTCAAATCGCGAGTTTTCCGGCTCGAGTATGCCAGCGCAGACGAGATCGCCCCCGTGATCCAGAACGTGCTGGTCTCCAACGCGCCCCGAGGGCGAGGTGGTATTGGGACCCAGAACGTGCCGATCGAGCAGCGATTCCAGACGGCTGCCCGCTTTGGCAACATGCAGGCTTCCTTCGGCTCGGTCGTCGCCGAACCCAGGACGAACTCCGTCGTCGTGACCGCGACCGACGAGAACCTGAAGCTGGTCGCTCAGATCGTCGAGGAGCTCGATCAAGAAGTCACCTACGAGAACTCGACCTTCGTGTTCCCGCTCTCGAATGCCAGAGCGGACCAAATGGCCAGCCTCCTGAACCAAGCGTTCGGCACGCGCCAGACCGGCAACGCCGGCAATTTCAACCGCGGCACGAACCAGGGCCAGAACCGGAACATGCAGAATCGGAACAACCCGAACCAGCTCAACCGGAACAACCAGGGCAACCGCAACAACCAGGGCGGCGGGAACCGCTTTGGCGGCGGACGATCGCCCGATGATCCCGAGACGGAACTCGAGCTCGATCTGGAAGATCCCCAGGCCATGAGCGGCGAACTGCAGACGAACATCAACGTCCTGCAGGGGCTTCCGTTCGGCGGCCAGAACCGGCCCGGTGGCGCCGGCGCCACCCGCCAGCAGGGGACCTCGGACCGCGACTCGGAAGGACGACTGGTCAATGTCAGAGACCTCACCAACCAGGTGACGGTCATCCCCGACCCCAACACGAACAGCCTCATCGTAGTCACCACGCCCGGCAACCTCGACATCCTTCGCGGAATCCTCGAGCAGCTCGACCGGATCCCGGAGCAGGTGATGATCGAGACGATCATCGTCGAGGCGACGCTCGACAACACGGACAAGCTCGGGGTCGAGTGGAGCTTCGTGCAGGGCAAGCTTCTCAACCAGTCGGGCACCAGCGGCCAAGGAAGCAGCGAGTTCGGCGTCAACCCGACCGACCAGGGCTTCCGCTACACGATCTCGGGCACGAACTTCAGCGCCCTGCTCAACGCGCTGCGAACCGATCAGAAGTTCGAGGTGCTCTCGACGCCGCGAATCTTCACGTCCAACAACGTCGAGGCCCAGATCAATATCTCGCAGCGAGTGCCTTACGTGATCAGCCAACGCGAAGACGTGAACGGCAACTTGACGTTCAACTACGCGTTCCAGGACGTCGGCATCGTCTTGACGGTAACTCCGCGCATCACCGCCAATGGGCAGGTGACGATGGACATCAACCAGACGGCCAACGACCTGCAGGGCTTCACCACCTTCAACGCGCCGATCGTCAACCAGCGGGTGGCCGACACCACCGTCAGCGTGCGCGACGGCGAGACGATCATCCTGGGCGGCATCATCCGCAGTACGGTGACGTCCACGACCAGGAAGATCCCACTTTTGGGAGACATCCCCCTGTTGGGGAATCTCTTTAAGTCCACCGAGCGGACGAAAGGCAAGACCGAACTGTTGGTCTTCCTGACGCCGAGGGTGGTCCGAACGCCTGAGGAGGCCCAGCGACTGCGTGAGCAGCAAGAGGGTGGACTCAGCAAGCAGACTCAGAACGCGATTCAGAAGAACGTGCCCCCGCCAGTCAAGGGCGATGGCAACGGCAACGGAGGAAATTAGAAGATGAGCAACGTGACAAGACTTGTGGCCGTGCTGGCCGTCCTGTGCCTGGCCTTCACGGCCTTCGCGCAAGGCGGTGGCCAGGGCCGTGGACAGGGTCAAGGCCGTGGTGGCTTTGGCGGAGGCCAAGGCCGAGGCGGCTTCGGCATGGGCATGCAGGGCGGTATGGGCGGGGCGTTCCTGCTCAACGACGCCAACGTCCAGGCCGATCTGGCCCTCACCGCCGAGCAGAAGACCAAGCTCGAGGCCGTCCAGCGCAAGGCGCGGGAAGAGATGAGCGCCATGCGTGAGAACATGGTCGGGCAGGATCGCGACGCGATGATGCAGGCCATGCGCAAGATCAACGAGAACTCCCAGAAGGAGATCAACGCGATCCTGACTGCCGATCAGCAGAAGAGACTCAAGGAGATCAGCCTGCAGGTGGCCGGCAACCGCGCCGTTATGCAGGAGGACGTGCAGAAGGATCTCGCCCTGACGGACGCGCAGAAGCAGAAGCTGCGCGAGCTGCAGGAGAACCAGATGCAGGCCAACCAGGCGCTCTTCCAGCGCGTGCGCAACCAGGAGATCTCCCGCGAGGAGTTCCAGGCGGCCCAGCGCAAGAACGAAGAGATCATGAACGTCGAGATCAGCAAGGTACTGACCGCGGAGCAGAACGCGAAGCTCAAGGCCATGCAGGGCACCAAGCCCTTCAAGGGTCTGGCTCAGCAGCCCGGCGGTCGTGGCGGTCGAGGCGGCGGAGGCTTCTAAGCCCGCTCTTGGTGCGTGAGAGCCGTGGCCGACGCTGGCCACGGCTCTTTTCTTTGCCGGACTCGAGGTTCTCCTTCAGCCAGCCGCCAAATCGACGGCTGTCCAAAGCCCGCTCGATGGCTAGGCGGCGAATTCAGACGTGATCGCCGTCACAGGCCCGACGCCTCACTTGGTTGAAGTCTCGATGCTCCAAATCCTGAGCGTCTTGTCCAGCCCGGAGGCAGCCATCAGCAGCCCGTCCGAGCTGAAGACGACGTTGGAGATCGGGCGATGGCTGGCTTCCAGGTGGAGTTGACCGATGCCTTGGGCAGCATTCCACAGGTTGACCGAGCCGTCGCGCCCACCGCTGGCGAACAACCAGCCATTGGGATGGAATGCGAGGCACTCGATCGGTTTGGAGTGCCCAAACATCACCTTTTGCAGCATCCCGTCGCTCAGCCGGAAGACGCGCACCGAATAGTCCACTCCTGCAACGGCCAGGAACCGGCCGTCTGGGCTGAACGCGATGGCGGTGACCGCGCTGCGAACGCCAGTGAAGGTGTGGAGGACGGCACCGGAAGCCCCGTGACGCAATTTCACCGTAGCATCCGCTGAACCGGTCGCCAGCAGTTCGCCGTCGCCAGCCCATGCGACAGCCGTCACAGACGCTGTGTGGTCGTAGCGCGCGTAGAGCCGGCTGCCAGTGGCCAGTGACAACACCGCCAGCTCCTTCTGC
>DATLGQ010000241.1:0-3394 GCA_035540435.1 Fimbriimonadaceae bacterium | reverse complement strand
GCTGGTGACGAATGGCTCGGTGACCGACCCCACGCCGATTCCGAACATCGTAATGGCGATCTGCACGCCCGCCACATAAGGGGAGATGTCCTGGAGCGCCTTCAATAGGAGCTGGGCCTTCCGGCTACCTTTCTTGGCCAGCGACTCGATGTTGCTCCGCCGCGAACTGACCAGGGCATACTCCGCCGCCACGAAGAACGCGTTGCCGAGGACAAGGCCGATGCTGATCAAGATCAACCAGGCGGCACTTTCCCCCATGCTGCCGATATTGTACGCGTTGTGGTTCAACGAGGGTTAGCGAGGTCCGCGGGAGACGAGGGTGTTCAGCGTCGCCTCCATGATCGAACTCGTCTGAGCACTGACCGTGTAGACGAGCGCCTCCCGGTAGATGCGCTGAGCCGGGTGCTGCAACGAGTTCGCGGCGCCGCTGGAGGCAGTGACGGCCGCATGGGCGCAGCGGACCGCCAGATCGATGGCCCAGGCACGAATCCGAAGCTTCTCCTCGGAGATCGGACGGTCGGTCTCCTCACCAAGCTTTCCTTTGACTGTCGCTTCGCGGCAGGCCTCCAATTCGGCGTCGAGTGCTTCGTAGGCGGCCCCCAGGAACGGCAACCCCTTCTTCTCAGCAGCTGCCTGCAAAACATCCAATGCTCCCCGCGCGCAACCAAGGGCGAAGTGGCCTTGGAGCACGATGTTGATCATGTCGTTGTTCTGGATCCAGCCTGGCGGCTTGACGAACGCCACCAGTCGAGGCTCCAGCCGCCAAGCCCGCAGTTCTGCCGAAACGGTTTGCGCTGACTCCATCGCCGCCAGCTTCATCGGTTCTGAAAAGGTGATCTCGCCCTCACGAAATCGTCCGGCCTCGAACGGAACGACGCCGAACACAGCCCTGCCATCGGGCAATGTGGCCCCGATCAGGAAATCGTGGTAGAACCCGAAGCCGGTTATCCAGGGCACGAGGCCGTCTAGGATGTACGCCTCGCCCTCCTGGGTCGCCCGCATCACCGGGGGCCCCGTACGCCGCAGCTGGCTGAAGCCAATGCCCACGAGGCGTTCACCGTTGCCCATTCTCGGCAGGTACTGCTGCTTCAGTTCCTCGTTGTCGCTTTTGGCGATCATCGAGCCCGCGCTCTGGTGCTGGGTCTGTAGGAAGGCAAGGGAGCCCGAGTAGCGCGCCACCTGCTCTTGAAAGCGGCGGAAAGACTCCTCGCTGATGTCGGGGCCGCCATATTTGGGCGGCCGCCGGAGCGCCATGAGGTTCCTCTCGCATAGGCCTCGAAGCGCTTCGGCAAGAGCCTCTGGGTGGAGATCGATGTCTTGAGCGTTCGGGGCGACGCTTTCCCGGAGGAACGAGTCGGCGGCTGCCAGTACCTGCTCATCCCCGGACATGGCGGGCAGTTTACACTTGGGTGATGTACGACCGTAGTTCCCGCTACTACGACTTGATCTACTCCTTCAAGGACTACGCAGCCGAAGCCGAAACCGTGCGTCAAGCCATCGAGAGGTACAAGCGATCGGACGGCACGCGGCTCCTCGACGTGGCTTGCGGCACTGGCAAGCACCTGGAGCACTTGCGCCAGTGGTTCGAAGTAGAGGGCTTGGATCAATCGGAGGAAATGGTGTCCATCGCTTCGGAGCGGCTGCCGGATGTTCGCATCAGCCGAGGCGACATGCGCGATTTCGATCTCGGCCGGCAGTTCGACGTGATCACGTGCCTCTTTAGCGCCATCGGATACCTGCACACCCAGGAGGCGCTGGAGAATGCATGCGCGTGTTTCGCGCGACATCTCGTGCCCGGAGGAGTGCTCCTGTTCGAGCCTTGGATTAAGCCGGATCAGTGGAGAGATGGATTCCTCGGCATGGAAACCTTCAGCTCGGACGACATCAAGATCGCGCGGTTCTCGAAGTCCCACCGGGAGGGGCTGGTGACGACGGTTCCCTTCGTCTACTGCGTCCTTACCCGCAGCGGCTTCCAGATGTTCGAGGAGACTCACGTCCTTCGCATGGCCCCGCACGACGATTACCTGAAGGCGATCGAGCTGGCAGGGATGGGGCCGCTTCACGAGCCGGTAGGTCCCATGGGTCGCGGCCTCTACGTGGGGCTTCGGTGAGGTCTCTTTGAAGGACAGCGAAAGGTGTACCTGGCACTAGTGAACTAACGCCCTGCCGTACCCGTCAAGGCGGTGATGTTTGCTCTTTCCGTGTCCTCTCTCGCCTACCTTGACGGCGGGTCGGGCAGTCTCCTCATTCAGGTGCTCGTCGGTGGTGTTTTGACTGCAGGTTATGTCGTGAAGACCCAGTGGAATTACCTGAAGGCGAAGATCAGTCGCTCTCACGGCGCCCGACAGACCCGGTGACACCGGCCGTCCGGCTGCCTAGCTCGTTTCGCGATCCGAGCGGGTTCGTGTTCGAACGCGATGGCGTACTGTACCGTCACGTTCGGCGCATTTACGAACCTCATTTGCGCCGCTTCGTAGACAGCGGCCTTTACGAGGAATTGGTCGAAGCGGGCCTGCTCATTCCAGCCTCGATCGACTGGACCGAGGGCTTGGAGGGGGACACGGCGGCCTTGCTACGTCCCGAGCGGATTGCGTTTATCTCCTACCCGTACGAGTGGTGCTTCAGCCAATTGAAGAGTGCGGCCCTGCTAACGCTGGACATCGCAGAGCGCGGACTGCAGAAAGGGCTGGTTTTGAAGGACGCCAGCGCGTATAACGTCCAGTTCCTGGGGGCGCGCCCGATCCTCATCGACTCGCTCTCCTTCGAGACCTATCGAGAGGGAGAGCCTTGGATCGCCTACGGCCAATTCTGCCGTCACTTCTTGGCACCGCTGGCCCTTATCGCGCATACAGACGTTCGGCTGGCCGGATTGATCAAAGTTCATATCGACGGCGTCCCCCTCGATCTTGCGGCGAAGCTGTTACCGTCGAAGACGAAGCTGAATCTGGGCTTGCTGCTGCACATCCATGCTCACGCCAAGGCCGTTCGGGGGGCAAAAAGGACGACGTCAGGGAGTGGGGGCACGGTATCGAAGCAGGCGCAATTGGCGCTGCTGCACAACTTGCGGGCGACGGTGCAGGGTCTGCGCTGGACGACAGGGCGAACCGACTGGAGCGACTACTACTCCGAGACCAACTATGGCGAGGCTCTCGCGGTAAAGCGGGAGATGGTGAGCAACCATGTACAGCAGGTGCGAACTGACCGGAGAAGTTGCTGGGATCTCGGAGCAAACACCGGCGAGTTCGCAAAACTGGCAGCCGAAGCGGGCTACCTGACCGTCGCATGGGATTTGGATCCGGCGGCCGTCGAGAAGGCCTTCTTGGCGCAGGGAACTCAATCGGCTCCCGTCCTTCCGCTCGTCCAAGACCTGACCAATCCGTCGCCGGACTTGGGG
>DATLGQ010000240.1:0-2842 GCA_035540435.1 Fimbriimonadaceae bacterium | reverse complement strand
GTACTGGGCACACAGCCGGTGTCCGTCCAGTGCATCGGCCTCACTGGCGAACCAGGCCACAGCTCCTCCACTGTCATGGAGCGCCACCAACTGGAAGAGGTGGCTCGTCTCCCAGGGCTCATCGACCAGGCCGAGGCCGGTCCACGTCGTCATCACCTGCCATCCTTCGCCAGCGGTGTAGCCGACCAGGACGTAGTTCGGATCTGAGTGTAGGGAGCAGAACTTCTTGAAGCTGATGGGGCTCCCCTGTCGATCCAAGAAAGGGGCAACGAGCCTCATCGGCGCCTCTTGGCGAAGGGGTTGCGACCCTTAGGCCAGACCTGGCGACCGTCTTCGTCGACGGGCTTCCAGTTCTGCCCCGGTTCACGAGCCCAGAGCTGACCACAGTCACCGCAGGACGAGAGGAACTGCGAGTACTCCTGGGCGCTGTCCCTGCACTCCTTCGTGTGCTTGAAGAAGTTCATCGACGAGCCACCCTGAAGTACGGCCGATTCTTGGTCGCGATCACCTGCCTCAGCTTCTTGTTGAGAGCTTCAGCGCGCTGTTGCGCTTGCTTGGCGGTCCAATACTTAGACTCGGCCACCATCTCGTTCCCGTTCGACCAAACGAGCACTAGCGTCCAGCGACGCAACTTCATGATCTCTGAGTCGACCGGCAATGCGTCGCATTAGAGGTCCGCACGATCGGTCCTCCTTGTTCGGTTGAGTTTGGTTGCAGAGATTGTACCCGAGGCGGGCTTCGAACCCGCACACACCGGATCTTGAGGCCGGCGGCTTTGCCAGTTTGCCTACTCGGGCTAGCGGCCGCCCTAGTGGGCGACCGCACGTCTACCACCAGAGCCAGCCGATGTCTCGCGGGGGCTTGGTGATCTCGTCGTACTTCTCGTGGGCGATGAGCTGCTTGACCTTCGCTCGGTACTGCTGGTTTCTCTGCTGGCGGAACCACTTGGGAGGGGCCTCGTGGCGTCGGGGAGAACCAGCCGGCCACCAGTCGCGGAGGTAGTCGATCTCGGCGCACTCTTCATCGAAGGCGGCGACCTGCTCGAGGAACCGCTCGCGAGCCTCCTGGATGGTGAGCCGCTCGCCGTCAGCGAGATGAGGCAGGAAGCCCTGGTACTTCCACTTCCGACGCTGCTTGGTGAAGCCGTAGCGCTTGGGAGCGTTTCGGCCGATGAGCTCGTATTTCTGGATGCCATGAGGCATGGTCTTGATGGTGCGGGACACAGAGGCCTTTCCGCACCCTGGGGATCAGGGTGCTTAATACAACATCTGTGTCTCCTTTCTGGCCATGCGGACCGTCCTCATGCCCACGCCGGCAAGTATGGCTGCCACGAGTCCTCTACTCGGTGCAACCCGATGATGATCCAACTCGTGCCCTTCGGAGCAAACGGCTTGCGCTCGAGGCTCCAGCCGAGCTCGCTCAGGGTGCGGTCGTCCTTCTTGGAGTTGCAGGGTCCACAAGCCAGCACGACGTTCTCCCAAGCGTGCTTGCCACCTCTCGAACGCGGGACCACATGGTCGATGGTGCCTCGGCTGCCCACGGATGCGCCGCAGTACTGACACTCACCTCTGTCTCGGGCGGTGAGGTTCGTGCGGGTGAGCGGAAGACGCGAGCGGTACGGCACCTTCACCATGTAGGTGAGCCGGATGACGGAGGGACGAGGCATCGTCACCTTCGCTGAGCGAACCACCCCCTCCCCTTCCTCGAGTACCTCAGCCTTCTTGGCGAGGACCAGATGCAGTGCCCTTCTGAGCGGGATCACGCGCAGGGGCTCATAGCTGGCGTTGAGGAGCAAGGTGGTGCTCATCGTCTTACCTTCTTCTCCGTCTTACCTTGTTCATAACGCACCCGGGGAAGGATTCGAACCCTCTACCTTCTCGTTCAGAGCGAGACGTGCAGCCAATTACACCGCCCGGGTATGTGTTCATACATCGGAACTGAACAGATGCCACTCAAGTCGGGCTGGCCGGGTTCGAACCGGCGACCTCTGGTCCCCCAGACCAGCGCTCTTCCAAGCTGAGCCACAGCCCGTTGGTCTGGCTGGGAGGATTTGAACCTCCGACTTCCTCGATCCGAACGAGGCGCGCTTCCAAGCTGCGCTACAGCCAGTCAATCGCCCCTCGCCCGCATCACCGGTTACGGCCGGGAGAGGCTGACGAGGGGTTACGTCGGGCGCCAGGGGGTCGAACCCTGCGCGTCCTGCTCCCAAAGCAGGCGGGACACCCCGTCCCTTGCGCCCGTTGTTGTGTTGCCCATGAGGGCATCCGCTGCAACCGTCCGGCTGACCGATTAGACCAGGGCCTACCGAGCAAGCTGACCCGCGAGGAGGGGCGAGATGGCTTTCGATGTTGGAGCGACTATTCTTGGAGGTCTGATCGCAGGCGGGGCCGGCGCCACTATTCAGGTGGTCTCGCACGTCCTGACGATGCGCCGCGACCGGCAGCAACTCGCCGAGCGGCGGCAGGAAGCACTGCGGGCGGACCAGCGTCGATGGGACGAGAGCGTGGCACAACAGCGGCTCGAGGCCTACGCTGAGCTCGCTGCGTGGGTGCTCACCCTGGAGAGGCACGGCCTGATCGCGAGAACCATGGAAGGTGAGGATCTCCATCTGCCGACGAAGACCTTCGCCAGAGTCCACGTGCTCGGCACCGGACCCGTGCGGGCTGCAATGGACAAGGTAGCGAGGGCGGCGCTCAAATCGGCCGCCTCGGGTCGACGTTGGCGCATCGCGCAGAACCCCGCTCGTATGAGGGCCGGTGAGATGCTCCTTCCGCCGATGACGCAGGAGGAGGCGGGCGCCCGGCCCGCCTCCTCCTGCGTCATCGGCGGAAGGAGCATCTCA
>DATLGQ010000239.1:0-8608 GCA_035540435.1 Fimbriimonadaceae bacterium | reverse complement strand
GCTGAACTCATACTTGGCCACCAAGAGCCAAGTCGAAGTCGTACTCGGCAACGGGCAACGCGCGACCGCTCCGGTCGCCGGCAGCCTCGCCTTTCAAGCCCTCAAGGACATGCTCCAGCAGAAGGCCCTTCTCCAAATGGCGAAGGACGAGGGTGTCGCGCCCACCGAGGAAGACGTCAAGAAGGAGCTCGAATTCCAAAAGAAGCTGGACCCCGACTACGTCAAGAAGCGACGGAGCCTCGGCTACACGCTCGAGCAAATCAACAAGCAGCTCGAGGTAGCGCTGGCTCACGAGCGCCTGGTGACGAAGGGCAT
Organism: Fimbriimonadaceae bacterium; assembly: GCA_035540435.1. Classification (GTDB taxonomy): domain Bacteria; phylum Armatimonadota; class Fimbriimonadia; order Fimbriimonadales; family Fimbriimonadaceae; genus DATLGQ01. Next base: position 8,293 of record DATLGQ010000239.1, on the reverse strand, counting down.
CACGATCAGCAAGGACGAGGTGGACCAGTACATCGCTAACAACAAGCAGCTGTTCCGCGAGCCGGAGACGGTCGACATGCAGTGGATCTTCGTTCGGACGCGGGAAAAGCTCGACAAGGTCGAAGACGAACTACGCAAAGGAGCGATCTTCGCTTCCGTGGCGCAGCAGTATGGCGAGCAGCCGCGGGCAAAGGAAGACGGCGGTCGATTCACCTCCAACCGGGTGCTGGACCGGTTCCCCGTCGAACTGAAGAACCTCATCAACAAGACGGAAGTGGGGCGCGTCACGAACGACACGTCGGCGGCAGCCGTGAAGGGTTGGACGAAGCTCAACGATGGCTTCGCGAAGTTCTACGTCGAGCGCAAAACGCCGGCCAAGGACATCACGATCGACGAGACGCGCCGAAAGCTGGTGGAACGCCAGTTGGCGATGGAGCGCGGCGCTGCCGCCACCAACTTGGACATGCGCCTGGCGGACCGTCTCGTCGAAGCGAAGGTTGCCATCGAAGATAAGCTTCTGAAGGAGCAGTGGGAGCGGTTCGTGAAGGACCTCAAGGAGCGCAAGGGCGTGGGCACCGAGACCGCCTCGCGCTGATCAGACCAGTTGGATCGCACAGAAGAAGCGCGGGCCCCTGGGCCGGCGCTTCCTTCTCTTTGGGTGGCTTGGAAGCCGGAAGAGCGGCTTAGTAGCAACAAACTGCGGGTGCGGGCGCGAGGCTCGATGCCCAGGCGTGGCCCTACGCCTTGACGCCGGAGAAATGGCTCAGCGCCTCGACCAGCATGTTGCACTGATCTTGGCTGAACTCGTCGGTCGCGACGTACTCAGACAGCCGGTCCGCCAGTCCTTCGAAGCGGGGAGATTCCCAAATACCCAGCGGCTTCTTCGTGCAATCGAGCTTGACGAGGTTGAGCCGAAAGCCACCCTGGGGCAGATCGTTTACATAGCGCAGCCCATGCCGCACCAAGTCCGGGATCGACGTGTACACACCGGTCACGGTCGAGCAACCCTGCTCGTCCAACTGCTCCGTCACCCAGTAAAGCCTTCGAAACATCATTGTTCATCACACCTCGGCTTCTCGGCCGTGGCGCCCCGCGGGCTCCACGTAGGTTCAAGAGTACCCCCGGGCCGCGCATGCACGCCCACTGATAGGATTGTCGGCAGCGCCGATTGGTTCGAACAGAGGCGAGCACGAGCTCACGCGGTCCAGACGAAGGGCTGAGCGTCGGTCAGGATCCTGCCCTGATCTGCTATCGCCTCGAGAAGGTAGTCGGGCAGCGTGAACACCGCCTGGTGGAAGCGTGGCGTGTAGTAGCGCGTCCTCACTCCCCGCTGGGCGAATCTGGCGGTGATCTCCTCCGGCGTCAGCGCCAGCGGGTCGTACTTCTTCGAGGCCAACACAAACCCCCACGGCTGGAAGAAGGTCGTCACCATGCCCCAATACCCCGCCACGTGCTCGAACACATCCATCGAATCCAAGGTCTTGATGCAGCTCGCCATGCACTCCGGATAGTTCGCGTTGGCCGATCCTGCCTGCATCGCGAACACTCCGTCTTCGGCCAGCGCGTCGGCTGCGATCTGAAAGTACTCCCTGGTGAATAGCATCTGCCCCGGCCCCTCTTCGTGGGGGTTCGGAAGGTCGCTCAAGATGACGTCGAAGGCCTCGCCCTTGTGCCGTTCCAGGTAGCCACGCGCGTCTTCGTGCAACAGGGTGGTCCTCGGGTCGTCGAAGGCGCCCTGATGCCACTCAGGCATGTGCTCCTTGACCATGTCCACAAGTTCACGATCGATGTCGATCATCACGGCCTGCTCGACCGTGCTATGAGCGAGTGCCTCGCGCAAGGTCGCGCCTTCCCCGCCCCCGCAGACCACGACCTTTCGAGGGTTTGGGTGCAGCGTCATCGCCGGCTGGCTCATGCACTCGTGGAACACGTGCTCGTCCATCAGCGAGGTCTGGATGTTGTAGTCGAGGAATAGCGACTTGCCGAAGCGAGGCACCTCCGCGATCTGATAGGTTTGGTACTGCGTCTTGCCTTCCAGGAGCATCTTCTCGACCCGGTAGTACCAGATGGCGGCCGAAGTATGGGTTTCGGCGATGAACATGCCCGTGGCGTCGGAGCTCATAGGAGGATCATTGTGGCAGGGACGGGAGGTAACGAAGAGCGGCGAACAGCGAGTGACGGGCGACGGGCGACGGCGGGATCAGCCTTGGCGGAAGTAGGTGTCCGGATCCATTTCCCGGATCTCAACCGTCAGCGATACCTCGTTCTGTGCGAGCGAGTCCCGGAAGCAGTCCTTCATCACCTCGAAGAGTGACTGGCCGATGGCCCTGCGCAATTCTGCGTCGCGACCTCCGATCAGCGAGCAGGCGCAGTGGGCGAAGCCCTTGGGCCCGCCGGCTCCCATGACCCAATTGCTCCGCAGGGCGTGGCGAGCCTTGATGCGCTGCGCCTCGATGGTCGCTTGGCGGCCCAAGACGGCTACCAGATCCTCCAGGATCTGGGGGATGCTGTCGTTTTCGAGAAGATCGGCGCTGGTTTCAAGCAGGATGTGGGGCATGGCAGTTGTTGTGGCGCTGCAATTACAGTCGGGTTTGGAGGCCGTTTTGTTCGGGCGCACGCTGCGCCTATGTCCCTAGAACTTGGGACTCCCGGATCACGAGCATGCGAGCGACAATGGACATCAGCGAGGCGCGGCTCCACGTTCTGAATGGGAGAGCACAGAACCGGAACCGCGTCCGTGTTGCTCTTGACCCGAGCTCAGGACAAGGCAAATGGATCGAAGGGAGTATGCCGAGTACATCTCGAAGGTGCAGCGCCTCCAGCGCCACTACGAGATTCATGGAGATGACTACTACCTCCTCGCGACGCCCGTCGTGGAGAATCGGGTGCGCGAGGACATGCGCGTGCTGGTCGGAGTGGTGGACTCTATCGACGACGCGATGCAGTGGGTGGCGTATGCGCGCGTTCCTCTCGAATCCCTGACGCTGCGGTCGCGGCGGCACGGGCCTCGAGCTTGAATTCCAGCCGGACTTCGTAGGCGCGCGGCCACGGCAGGAATATCCTCACGCCGTTGATGCCGCAGAACTCAAACTGTCCCGTACCGGCGAAGAATCGGCGACCCATGAACTGTTCGTCGAAGAAAGTGGCGAGGTGCTTGCCAAGGTCCCGCTTGACGAAGTCTTCCAGCTCGTGGAACTCGGCGCCGTAGGTCTCTTCGCGGCTGGCGCGGCGGGTGATATCGATCAGCGAATAGGCGGCGGGGCGGGTGAACTTGTGGTAGGCGTAGTCATTCACAAACCGGTGGAGCAGGAACTCTCGCTGGGTCAGCTCACGGTGGAGCGGGTCGACGCCCAGGCGTCGGGCTAGGAGATAGACGTTTGCGGCCGGGATTGCGGTGCCCATCGTGTTTCCGGCGGTGTTCCAGCCGGCGAAGCTGAGCAGCTTCATCATGCGACCGTTCTTCCAGAGGTTCTCGAAGAGGACGGGGTCAGCGGTTCCGTCGTGCTGAAGGTTGATGTCGGCCACGCTTACTGGGAAGCCCTGGTCGACCTCCTCATTCAGAGCGGTGAGGAACTTCACGAAAGACTCATCGCGCCTGGCGGGCGTGTTCAAGTAGAGCGTGTAATCGTAGAATCCGTCGGCGCCCATGAGCCGGGCGCCGCTCGCGATGATCTGGTCGCTGAGGCTCGCCTCGATCGGCTTGCTCTCGTAGTTGGCAAACTTGCGTCGCCCCAGCTCGTCGCTGTACACGACTCGGATGCGGGGCGTCCAGCCCTGCCCTCGCAACAGGGCGCGGCTGAGGAGGACGTTCGAGTGCTGGTCGATGCCTTCGCAGAAGTAGACCCTGCCACCGATGTTGAGCTTCGTGACGAGTTGGCGCAACCGCTGGGTTTCGGGCACGTGCGGCCCCGTGGGGCGGGCATCGTCCTGCCCGACGACGAGGTAGTCGAACTCGCCCCGGCCGGCCATCTTGACCAGCTCGATCTGGATTGCGTGGTTGCGGGCTCGCGATGCGTCGTACTCGCGGAGTTTTGAGCCCGGCACTCGCGCCTTCAGCCGCTCCAGGGAGACGAGGTCCGTCGCGCTCTTGCTGATCCGATATCGCTCGCGCACCTCGACGAGACGGGCGAGCTCGGTGCGGTAGGAGGCCGTGGAGCGGGTTGCGGTCGGCGCGAGCCGCATGGTCGCTGAGAAGACATACAACGAGGTTTTGGGCCACTTGCGCTTGAGTCCCGCCAGACGAGCCATGCGATTGAGCGCCAGGGCCTTCGGCGTTTCGGCTGTTCGCGAAGCGATGAGCCCGCCATAGGCCAGCATATCCGAGCTCGCGACGACCGCCTTCACCTCTGATAGATCCTGCGCTTCCAGCCAAGCGAGGATCGCCTCAGGCGATCCGGGCTTCAGGAACTGGCCCAGGAGCTCGTAAGGAGGCATGCGAACGTCCACTCCGGCGATGTTGCCGATCATTTGGGCGAACTGCCCGGCGGCGGGACGGCTGTCGAGCGGCACCAAGAGCACACGCTCCGCCGTTGCCAACTGCGCGCACCACCAAAACACAAGCGCCGCCAGAGCGCGCATAGTGAGTTAAGATACCGTAACAGGGCTCCAGGTTCAATGCGGGCCGGCGGGCGTAGAATAGCGGTATGCCCACCCTCTTCGACAAGGTCTGGGATCGGCATGTCGTCACCGACCTACCTGGCGGCGGCGTGCTGCTCTACATCGATCGGCACTTGGTGCACGAAGTGACCTCCCCGCAGGCGTTCGACGGCTTGCGTGAGATGGGCAGGAAGGTGCGGCGACCCGACCTCACGTTTGCGACCGTGGATCATAACGTGCCTACCGATGGACGGCCGATCGACGAAGGGACCTTGAGCGGCAAGCAGATCAGCGCTTTGACGCGAAACGCTCGAGAGTTCGGCATTCCCTACTTCGGCTACGGCGACGCCGGCCAAGGGATCGTCCACGTCATTGGGCCGCAGTTGGGGTTGACCTTGCCGGGGTTGACCATCGTCTGCGGGGACAGCCACACCTCCACCCACGGAGCGTTCGGCGCACTGGCCTTCGGCATCGGCACGACCGAGGTCGAGCATGTTCTGGCGACCCAAACGCTCCGGGCGCCGGGTAAGCCCAAATCGATGGCTATCGAGGTCGAGGGTGCATTGCCCTTCGGAGTTACCGCCAAGGACGTCATCCTGGCGATCATCCGCAAGCTGGGGGCGAGCGGCGGAACCGGCTACGTGGTCGAGTACTGCGGAAGCACCATTCGCGGGCTGCCGCTCAACGGGCGCATGACGATCTGCAACATGTCGATCGAGATGGGCGCGCGGGCGGGGATGATCGCGCCCGACGAGAAGACCTACGCCTTCATTGCAGAGGGCAACCGGCCTTTCGCACCGAAGGGCGCCGAGCTCGAGCGAATGATCGCTGAATGGGACTCGCTGAAGAGCGATGCGGATGCGCGATTCGACCGAGTGGAGACGCTTGACGCGGCGCGGCTGAGTCCGCAGGTGTCCTGGGGCACGACACCGGCCATGACGGTCGATATCGACGGAGCGGTTCCGGAGCCAAGTGATGCGGCGGAGGAGCGGGCCCAGCGGTACATGGGGCTTCGGCCAGGGGTGCCGCTGCGCGATGTGCAGGTGGACACCGTCTTCATCGGGTCGTGCACGAATTCTCGGATCGAGGACTTGCGGGAGGCGGCCTCCGTGATCCGCGGGCGCCGTGTCGCCTCAGGCATTCGCGCGGTGGTGGTGCCAGGCAGCGAGGCGGTCAAGCGTATGGCGGAGAGGGAAGGCCTGAACCAGATCTTCACGGACGCCGGCTTCGAGTGGCATCGCGCCGGGTGCTCGATGTGTCTGGGCATGAACGGCGACATCCTTCGCCCTGGGGAGCGCAGTGCTTCCACCAGCAACCGACCCTATGAGGGCAGGCAGGGTCCTGGCTCGCGAACCCATCTGGTAAGCCCAACGACAGCCGCTGCGACTGCCATCGAAGGGCGCTTCGCCGACCCTCGACCCTATCTGCAGACGGCGTCTACAAGTTGAAGAACTGGTAGCTCAGGCCCACTTGGATCCCGTCGAACTTGAACCCGTCGTGCTCCGAGAACTTGATGTAGCGTGCGTGAGCTCGGAGGCGGTTGCTGAGAACCATCCCGACTTCGACGTGTGCGGTCCAGCCGAACCGCTTCTCGCTGACTCGGGTGAGGTCGGGCCGGGTGATCGCGTAGTCAAAGTATGCGGGCCCCAAGCCTGCCGCGACATAGGGGACGGTGGACGCCTGATCGTCTGCGAAGCGCTTCGTGATCGCAAAGGGCAGGGACACGATCAGGAGGCGGTTGCCGTCGTCGTGCTGGCCAAGGAAGCTCAGCTCGGGGCGAATGTCGAGATCGCCGCGAAGGCGGACGCTGGGAGAAAAGCCGTATTGGAACCAGGAACTTCCGAGAGCGTCGCGGATCTCCGAGTGCTGAGGCATGAACACGCCCACGGAGAGCCCGACAAGGGAGTCCCCCTGGGCAAGAGCGAGGGGCGCGGCAGCGACGAGAGAGACCGAAAGCAGCGTTCTCTTGAGGTTCATCCTAACCAGACGACGTGCGAACTGGGTCATAAGGAGCGGCCTCATGCACCGCGACCGCTACTCCAACCCCTTCAACACGTAGCCACTTGCCAAGGCGGCGAGATCCCGCGAAACCGCGCGCACCGCCGCCTCGAAGATCGCCTGGCCCTTTGCCGCCGTGGCGTACGTGGCATAGCCCATGCTGCCTTGCTCGGTCATTTCGTCGAAGTGGTGCACCAGCCCGCGAATGGGTGGGTCAGGCTCGAGACCGTCGTCGCGAAGCTTGTCCTTGCGCACGAGCTCGGGGTGGAGGTGAAGCATGAGCGAGGCTTCGGCTTCACAGGCGTGCTTGATGCCCTTGAGTGGGCCCTCCATCACGTTTGCGACCTCGGTCTCCACAAATGCGAAGTAGCCCGAATGGCCGAAGGTCAGGCTTTGATGGCGTGCCTTCAGCTTCCTCATGGCAACCCCGTTCGGCTCGGTGTTCCCGCCGTGCGCGTTCAGGATGTAGAACTTGGTGAAGCCGTGCGGAATGAGGCACTCCACGATGCTCTCGATGGCGGAGATGTAGGCTTCGAAGGAGTTGGAGAGACTGCCTGGAAAGGCCAGATGGTGACCGGAGGCGCCCAGCCAAAGCGTCGGCGTCAGGAGCACCCGATCCGGAATCTCCCGCTCGACCGCTTCCGCGACCGCGGTGCCGATCAGGGAGTCGGTGAACAGAGGAAGATGCGGGCCGTGTTGCTCCAATGAGCCGGTTGGGATGAGGACGACGAGGGAGCGATCGAGCAATTCCACGTCCTGCCAAGTCAGGTGCGCCAGCTTCATGTGCTCACTCTACCGGCGAAACCGCTACAATGCGCCCATGCTTTCCGCGCTTGCCACAGCGGTCGTCCTCGCCCCCTTCAGCTTCTACGAGCACGCTCCTTACGAGCGAGCGGTGCCCCGGCCGGAATCGATTCTGGGCTATGGCCCGGGCGAGCGCCACACCGTTTTCCGCGACCAGGAAGAGGTGGTGCTCAAGGTGGCCGGCGCGACGCCTACGAGGGTGCGGGTATTCCAGTACGGGAAGAGCGTGCAGGGCCGGCCCCTGAGGGTGCTGGCCATCAGCAGCGAGGAGAACATCCGCCGGCTGGAGGCGATCCGGCAAGACGCCGCCCGACTTGCCAACCCGGCGGAAGGGGCCGACCTCGGTCCGGTGCTCGCTCGTATGCCGGCGATCGTCTGGATCAACCAGTGCATCCATGGCGATGAGACCGCTTCCTTCGAGAGCGCCATGTGGCTGCTCTACAACCTGGCCTCCAGCAATCATCCGCGCATCCAGAAGATGCGGGAGGAGGCGGTGGTGGTTCTGAACCCGGTGTACAACCCGGACGGCCATGAGCGGTACGTGGTTTGGTACAACTCGATCCCGAACGGGAGCCCTCGCCCCGAGGCCTTCGAGCACGCCGGCCGGATTAGCGGGCGTGGCAATCAGTACCGGTTCGACATGAACCGCGACCGGGTGATCCTGGCGCAGGACGAGAGCCGGCAGGAAGTCGCCGAGTTCCTGAAGTGGAATCCGCAGGTGTACGTCGACCAGCACGGCCAGACCAGCAACTACTTCTTCCCGCCGAACCCGATGGCGGTGAACGCGAACGTCGATCGCGGGCGGCTCGAGAAGTGGACCGACATTTTTGGGCGCGCGACGGCCCGCGCTTTCGACAAGAACGGTTGGCTCTACTTCATCCGGCAGGACTTCGAC
>DATLGQ010000238.1:0-2112 GCA_035540435.1 Fimbriimonadaceae bacterium | reverse complement strand
GCGCCATCACGTATGCGCCGCAGGATGGCGAGCGCTGGTTCGTCCAGACCTTCTCGGGCTACCCGTTGCCGAACCCGCCGGCGTGGGTGCGCGATACCGTCTTCTACCAGATCTTCCCCGAACGGTTCGCCAACGGCGATCCTTCGAACGACGGTCCAGGGGTCGCACCCTGGGGGGCGCCGCCGACGGCGACCAACCGGATGGGTGGCGACCTCGCGGGCATCAAGGCGCGGATCGACCATCTGAAAGAGCTGGGGGTCACCGCGCTCTACCTGAACCCGGTGTTCGAGGCACTGAGCAACCACGCCTACGACACGGTCGATTACACGAAGGTCGACCCCCGCTTTGGCACGAACGCTGAGCTCGCGGCCTTGGTGTCAGCTCTTAAGAGTCAAGGCATTCGCACCATTCTCGACGGCGTGTTCAACCACTCGAGTCCTGAGTTCTTCGCGTTCCGGGATCTGCGCGAAAAGGGGGCGGCCTCGACGTATCGAGAGTGGTTCCACGTCCTCAAGCTGCCGATCGTGGTGGGAGAAGGGCAGCAGACCTACCGCACGTTCGCCGGAGTGCCTACGATGCCGAAGCTCAACCAGGATCACCCGGCAGCTCGGCAGTACTTCTTGGGCATCGCCAGACGGTGGATCGAGGATGCCGGCATCGCAGGCTGGCGCCTGGACGTGGCCGACGAGGTGAGCCAGAGTTTCTGGCGCGCGTTTCGGGTCGAGCTCAAAAAGGCGCAGCCGGATGCGTTTATGCTGGGCGAGGTCTGGGGCGACGCTCACGAGTATCTCCAGGGCGACCAACACGACTCCGTCATGAACTACCGATGGCGCAAGGCGGTGCTCGACCTGCTGGCCTACAAGACAGCCACTATCGAGGAGACGGACCGGGTTCTCCGACGGCTTCGGGAGGATTATCCTGACGCGACGCTGCTTTCGATGGTGAACTTGCTTGGCAGCCATGACACCCCACGGGTCAGGACGATCTTCGGCTCCGATCGCGCGCGACAAGCCTTGGCCCATGTGCTCCAATTCACATACCCGGGCGTGCCGATGATCTACTACGGCGACGAGGTGGGGCTGGAAGGGGGTCGGGATCCGGACTGTCGCCGCGCCATGCCGTGGGACCGAAGCGGATGGGACGGCGCGCAGTTCGCCCTGACGAAATCGCTCGTCGCGCTTCGCCAGAGCCGCTCATCCCTGCGGCGTGGGAGCTACCGGACGGTACGGGCCAGCAACCGGGACGGAATCTTCGCCTTTGACCGACGGGACGGCTCTCAAACCACCCGGGTCTATTTGAACCTAGGCGACGAGCCTCGTCGCCTTGCGGTGTCCTCGGGTGCGAGCCTTCTATTGGGTGCGACCGCAAGGGTAAGCGACGGTATGGTCGAATTAGGACCCCTCTCCTGGGGGATCGTCGACCTGAAGTAGCAACTCCGACAGCTAAGAATCTCCTTTGGCGTCCACCTTTATGATGTCAACGTTAATCGTCGCAGACATCAATCGCACCAGCCTAGTAATTGTAGGAGCGGAGCTTTAAGAGCTTTCATGGAGGCAAGTGGTGAAACACATCCGCTTCATCTTCATTGCGATCTTCGGATCGCTCCTGGCGCTGGCCTGGGCGGCGCAGTACGACTACTTCGTGTATGGCAAGGCCGACAGTGCCCTGGCCCTCACCAAGCACGGCATCGCCGCCGACCACTTCGGGCACGTCTGGCACGATGGCGGCAAGTTCGAAGCCACCTTTACGCTCGAACTGTGGGTCAATGGACGCGTCTACAACGACAAGTTCGGCTACTACAGCACAACCTTCCAGTTGCCCCCGGACCCGTCCGAGAAGCCAAATGTAGTGGTTTCATGGCGCGTTCGGCCGGAGGATCTGGGACCTGGCGAGCACTGGGTGGAGTTCGTGGGAATTCCAATGACCGACACGATCAAGGAAAACCCAGAGTCACTCCTAAAGAACTACTTCGTCTACCGGGCAATCAAGGTCGTTAACAGAAAGTAGCTCTCCCCGTCTCCCGGCTCCCGCCTCAGCGGCACGGGCCAGCCGACGAGGAGGGGGCTCGGGCGAGGGCCGCCCGCCGTGAGCCGTGGCGTGTTAAACTACCCG
>DATLGQ010000237.1:0-5841 GCA_035540435.1 Fimbriimonadaceae bacterium | reverse complement strand
GGGTGGGGCGGCTCGTGCTTTGGGAAAGACAGCGCGGCGCTCATTTCGACGGCCGGGGAGTATGGCCTCGCCATGCCGATCGTCAGTGCAGCCCGTGAAGTGAACTACCACCAGCGCGAGCGCGTGGTCGAGAAGCTCTTGGCCGAGCTTAAGATCTTGAAAGGCCGAACGATCGGTCTGCTCGGACTGGCGTTCAAGCCCAACACCGACGATCTACGCGACGCGCCGGCTCTTGACATCGCCGAGAAGCTGATCGGACGCGGCGTGAGGGTCAAGGCGCACGACCCCATCGCGCTCGGACGGGCCAAACACGAGTTTGGAAAGGGCATTCACTACTGCGAGAGCGCCGAAGAGGTCGCCGAGGATGCGGATGCGCTCGTGCTGGTTACCGACTGGCCGGAGTACCAGAGCCTGGCCTGGAAGAAGCTCGCCAAGATCATGGCCAACCCGCTGATCCTCGACGGCCGGAACTACCTGAACCCGACTCAACTGCGAAAGTGCGGCTTCAAGGTGCTGGGGATGGGGCGATAGTCGAAGCTCACGGTTCATAGCCGAAAGCCTCCATATCGACATGATCGCCAATGAAGCGTATGCCTTCCGCTTCGAGCTTCGTGCGTTGCAGGGCGCTCATGTTCGGATCCCGCTTCCATAGCGGGAGCCGTCCATCCCTGGCCACGATTCGCCACCAAGGGATGTCCTCGGGGCAGGAGGCCATCCAGCGGCCGACCAGGTAGCCGCTCACAGGATTGGACAAGGCGCGCCCGACGCTGCCGTACGAGGCGCACCTGCCCCGGGGAACCGATGACACTATCTGGAAAAGCTCCTCGAGGCGGCCGCGGGCGTCGCTCATGACTCACCAATCCATCGCACCTGTGCCGGATTGCCGCGCAAGATCAGGTCCTCAGTGCACTCTGCATCAGAGATCTCCAACGCGAGCAGCGGAACAGTCGACCCGCGCGCGATGTCCCATGGGTCCGGACGAGCTACCAGGTTCAGCAGCGAGTGGGCCCCGCCTCCCGTCGCCATCCACCAGACCCGCTCTGGAGTCAAGGGCCTGCCCCGGCCCAGCGCCACTCTCAACGCCGCCCGCATCTCCTCGAACATGTCGACAGGCCCTGAGCTTGCGGCGGAGTCCATACCCAGCCCAACCCGAATCCCGCGCTCCAACATCTCCCACACGGGAGCCGCCGGGCAGCCGAGGGCCGCGTTCGATCTGGGACAGTGGGCCACCGACGCCCCTCGCTCGGCGATCAGGTCGAGGTCCGACTCGCTCACGTCGCAGCAGTGGACTAGCTGCACGTCAGTTCGGACCAACGCAAGGTCGTCCAAGCTCTCCACCAAGGTGCGGCCGGTCACCGGGGGCTCGAATCCAAAACTTCGGTAGAAGTCGGCGATCACGCCGGCGCCACGAATCGTGAGCTCGTTCTCCGCCGGCGTCTCAGCTGCATGGATGCTGATAGGAGTTCCCTGTGCAGCCATGTTCCGAAGCGTGCCCAAGTCCACTGTATGAAAAGCGTGCGGGTTGAGGTAGCTGGGCACCCCCACCCCTACGCTCGCGTCGAGTCTCCTCTTCGCCGACTCCAGCTTCTCGGCCGGATTCTCTTGCTCGAGGAAAGTGATGACCTCCTGAAAAATGACGCCCTCCAGGCCGGCTTCCCTCATAGCGGCAGCTGAGCCCGGTCGATCGGAGTGCTCCGCGATGAGCGAGACGCCTGTCCGTCGATTTTCCCGAGCTGCCAGCATCGCATCGGCGTGAACCTCTTCAAGAGTCTGCGTCGGCTTCATGCGGGTGATTTCGCGGATCCAACTCCAGTAGTCCTCACCCGCCACGCGGCCCATGAAGCCTCGGTACTCCAGGTGTGAATGGGCATTGACGAAAGCCGGCGAGAGAACGTACGGCTCCGGAATGCCGGTGTGTGGCCGGACCTCGCGGATAACTCCGTTTTCGACGAGGACCTCCAGCCCAAGCTCCAGCCGTCCCTCGACAACCACCCCGTAGGGCCGCAGCAGCATGTGGCAGATTCTGGCAGCTTACAGGTCGGTGGCCCACGCTCGCTGCAGGCCGTCGTAGGTCACCGATTTGGCGTGCATGTCCCCATACAGAACGTTGTAGCGATAGCTCCGCCGAAGTTCGAGCGCTGTTCGGAAGTCGTCATCCGGCGCCATCGCCCGGCCCGAGCCATGCCAGTGGCCCGCTCCGTCGAAGAGCACGTTCACGTCGGCCGGCAACTTGAATCCGGTTTGGGTGAAGGCCCTGAACGCGATCTCGGTCCGGAAGAAGTAGCTCATCGTGTAGGCGCCGAACATGGTCGGGGACGTCTCGAACGGCATCGGGAAGTGGCTGTCCAGCACCTTCGTGCCAGTGTCGCTGGGGCACTTGAAGACGTCTTTGTTCTTCAGGAACGGCTGGAGCACTTCGCTCATGAGCGGCATGAACGGGATTCTGGCCTGCCACTCCGGAAACGGCGCCCATATCTGGGGTCGAAACTTGTCGCTTGCGTCCAAGGCGTGCGGGAACACGTCGTCGTAGCTCTCCATGTAGAGCCCGATGGCCGTACCAAGTTGACGCAGATTGCTCAGACACGTGGTCTGCTTGGCTGCCGCCTTGGCGCGGGCAAACACCGGGAATAGGATCGCGGCCACGATGGCGATGATCGCAATCACGACTAACAGCTCGATCATCGTGAAGGCTCGGCGCGCGGGCATGACTCTCTATCTATACACCGAATCCCGAGAAGGCCGTTCCACTTGCGCGAATCCGCCCTCGGGCCTACAGGAGTTTCCCGCTCCGGAAACCTTGCGGACGGGTAGCATTCTGAGGTGAAGCTGTGCCGATTCGAGCTTGCCTCCGCTCCGGGCCAGGCCAGAACGGGCATCTATCACAGCGGCCGCATCTACGAAACTCAAGGAATAAATCCGGTTGCTCAGCACGAGTTCACCGACATCGTGCTGCTCACGCCGACCGGTCCCGCGCCAAGTTACCGGCTTTTCCAGATCGACCGGTCGCTCGGCGAGTGGGAGGGAGGGCCCAGCAGCCCCTTTTTCACCTACTTGAATCCGGCGACCGTGATCGCGCCCACGCGGGAGTTCGTCAAACCGCTCTACACGGACCGGCTCTCCTTTATGCCCCAACTCGCAGCCGTCATCGCGAATCCGGGTCGCAGTATCGCCGCCCATGAAGCGGACGGCTACATCTTGGGGCTCTGCATCGCCAACACCTTCGTGGCCAGAGACGTGCTGGATGAGGAGATGCGACATGGAGCCGGGACCGGGCGGTCCCACGATGTCGCGACGGCGCTCGGGCCCGTGCTGACAACCCCGGAGGAGCTCGACGAGGCGGTGGTCGACGAGCAGGAGGGCCGGCGATACCGATTCGTCGTCACTGTACGGGTGAACGGTCGAGAGATCGCTCAACAAGATCTGTCCGAGTTACCTTTGACCATGGCGAGCCTTGTCAGCGCCGCAAGCGATTCGGCACCCTTGCTCGCAGGCGATATCATTGGATTGGGCCCGCTCGCGCAGCGCGACGAACCCGTGTTTCTGGAATCTGGCGACGAGGTAGTGGTCAGCATCGAGCGCCTGGGCATGTTGGCCACGAGGGTGATCTAAGTGCCTGACGGAAGCATGCGAATCGATCTTGGATGACACGGCGAGACCAGCCCAGCTGCGGGTGCCCTGAAGCAAAACTCCCTATGGCCATTTCAAAATGCACGCTCTCCAATGGGGTTCGGATTCTCGTCGAGCCCGTCAGCTATGTGCGCTCCGCAGCCATCGGCCTGTGGTGCAAGACCGGCAGCAGCCAGGAACACGAGAACGAGGCCGGCATTACCCACCTAATCGAGCACATGCTCTTCAAGGGCACCAAGAACCGCACGGCCAAAGAGATTGCCGAGGCCATCGAGGGGCGCGGCGGCGTGCTCAACGCATTCACGGATAAGGAGAGCACGTGCTACTACTGCCGCGTCTTGGCCGACGACGTGGAAAACGGCATCGACGTGCTCTCGGACATGATGCTGAACTCGCTCTTCGACCCGGAGGAGCTGCGGCGGGAGGAGGGCGTGGTCCTCGAGGAGATCAAGCGAGGCGAAGACGAACCCGGCGATCACGTGCACGATGTACACCTACAGCAGCGCTGGGGCACGCATCCTCTCGGTAAACCCATCATTGGTACGCGGGAATCGGTCAGCGGCTTCCGCCGAGAGCACCTGATGAGCTATCTCGGACGCCGCTACCGAGGAGAAAACGTGCTGCTGGCTGTGGCCGGCAACGTGGAGCCGGCGGCGGTGCGAACCTGGGCTGAGGAGCGGCTGGGGGCGCTGCCCGCGGGAGCCATCGATCAGCCGATCGACCGACCCGCTGGGGCCGCCGGAGCGCACTACGTGGGGAAGGATATCGAGCAGGTGCACTTCTGCATCGGCACGGACGGAACCTCCGTCTACGACGACGACCTATACACCCTCACCGTCTTGGATGCGGCACTGGGTGGCAGCATGAGCAGCCGCCTGTTCCAGGAAATCCGCGAGAAGCGGGGCCTCGTGTACGCCATCGGAAGCTACGCGCTCAACTACTCCGCCGGCGGCGCCTACACGGTCTATGGCGGCACGAGCGCGGAGACATGGCCCGAGGTGCAGGATCTGGTGCGGGCTGAGTTCGACAAAGTGCGGCAACAAGGGTTGGACGAGGACGAGTTGGAGCGCACGAAGCGGCACATCTCCGGCAACATCGTGCTCGCTCTTGAAGGCATGAACAGCCGCATGATGCGAATGAGCCGCAACGAGCTGCTCCATGGGCGCGAGATCCCGCTCGAGGAGACGCTGGCGAAGATCGAGGCGGTGACGAATGCGGGCGTAGTCGAACTGGCTCGCCGACTGCTTGGTGAGGACCAGGTCAGCACGACCGCGATCGGTCCGGCTTGACGCATGGCTTCTTCTCCTCTCGGAGGCGCACGTTTAGGCCGCTGAAAGGAGGAGCGGCTCTGGGAGGAGGTTACGCCCCGACCTCCTGGACCCAGCGAGGCTCTTACCTTCCGCCACCCTGCTTCTTAGGAAGTGGGTCGATGATCGTGACCTCGACCTCCCCGTTCGGCTTGAGCACGACCTTGGCGCCCTTGGAGCTCAGGAAGCTGCTCCTGAGCTCGTCGGCTACCGCCGTTTCACCCTTGGGCACAAGCAGCTCTGCCGCGAACAGCTCGTTTCGATAGTCCAGGGGCCTGCCAGCCGCTCGAAAAGCTCGCGCGCGGTAGAAGCGAACAAGCCAGTTGAACGGGTCTTCTTTGAACGCGATCTCACAGTGCACGAGCACCTGGGGATCGCCACTGTATAACCGTCTTGCCGCCGCGAGATGGGCGCACGCCCTGAGCACGTTCAGCTCTTCCGATCGTGGTGTCGGCCTAGGACGACCCTGCATCTCCTCAGCATGATGGATCGCTAACTTATAGGCTTTCTTCGCATCTTCCGTCCTCCCAAACTTCGCGCGTAGGTCGCCCAGCCGAGCCAGCACTCGGGGATCCTCCTGGGTGGAGCTTCGGCTCTTCGGGTGCCCTGCGATAAGATGCTCGTAGGCTGCCAGCGCGTCGGCGTCTCGATGGAGCCGGTCCATAAGAAGGGCCAGGTGGTATCGAGCCAGCAACCCCTTTGGCCGAAGCTCGATCGCCTGACGGTAGAGGTTTTCGGCGAGAGCAAAGTCTCCCCTTTCTTCTGCGACTCGGGCTAGAGCAAGCTTCTTCTGCGTCTCTTGATAGTCAAGTTCTGCCTGAGAGACTGGAGCTCCACCTAGAACGAGTGGTGGCATAGTTTCGAGTGGTTGCCCCCTCTTCGCCACCCAGTAATAAGTGAAGAAGAG
>DATLGQ010000236.1:0-5785 GCA_035540435.1 Fimbriimonadaceae bacterium | reverse complement strand
AGCCGGTTCGCCAGGAGCATCGACTCGCGGTCGAAGGCCCCACCAGGGGGAACGCCGTAGCGGCGCCGGCCTGGACGAGCCGGACCCTGCCAGGTGACCCCGCCGGCCGCGCGGACCAGGCCCATCAGGCGGCACGCACCTCGAAGCCTCCGTCGCGCAGGGCGCGCACCACGGTCTCGGCGTACTCCAGGCAACCAGGGGTATCCCCATGCAGGCAGATCGAATCCACACGCTCGGCCAGCTCCAGCACCTGCTTCCGTACGAGAGCCGGATCCTTCAACACGGCGCCGGGCCGATCCCGGGGCATCAACGTGCCGTCCGGCTCATATGTTCGATCGGCAAATCCCTCCCTGATCAGAGGCTGATTCGCGCGCCCGGCAATCGCTTCGTGCGAGGTGCCCGACAGACCCATGAGCGGCAGCCGGTACACGCGCAGAAGCATCCCAAGCGAACCTGCACCGGGGATCTTCGAGAGGAAAATGCCGCCCGGATCGAACGCGTTGCCCGGCTCCAGCAGCTCGTCGTAGGAGTCCCAACCTTCGGGCAGGAGGACCGCGGTGTCGTTGTAGAAGGCCCCGTGGGGCTTGATGTAGGCAGGCCGCGCGAGGCTCACGAAGTCGCGCATCTGGCGAAAGATGCTATCGAGGTACGCGCGGTGCTCCTCGACTTGCATGGATCTGCGACCCATGTGGGGACGATCGGGATAGCCGGGATGTGCGCCGATTCGCACCCCCTTTCGGCGGCAGAGCTCGACGGTTTGGCCGGTGAGCTCGTGGGAGCCGGCGTGCGCGCCGCAGCAGATGTTCGCGGAGGTTGCGAACTCCAGCAGATCCTCGTCGTGGGCAAACCCCTCCCCGATATCCACGTTGAGGTCGATCTGCTTCAGAGCCGGCCTCCCAGCAGCGACTCGTACTCGCTCGAGGTGACGGCGAAGAATCGGACCTCGTCACCGGCGACGATCGGAAAGTAGTCGGACTCGACGTCGACCAGAGTGAGCGGAGTACGCCCAATCAGGTTCCAGCCTCCGGGTCTCTGCAGAGGGTAGATCCCGGTTTGGCGCCCCGTGATCGCCACCGAACCTGCCGGGACCCGCGGTCGTGGAGAAGGGAGCCGCGGCAAGCCGGCCAGCCGGTCCGGCAAATGGCCAAGGTATGGGAAGCCCGGACAGAAGCCGATGGCGAAGCACTGGAACACGGATTCGGTGTGAAGGCGAACGAGCTCCTGGTGGGAGAGATCCAGTAGATCGCAAACACGAGGAAGGTCCTCGCCGAGATCGTAGCAGACGGGGACTTCGTGTCGGCGGCCTGGAGCGGCGTCGCCCGGCTGGAGCTCTTCCAGCCACTGCCGGACCTGATCGAGGCTCGTCTGGTCGGGATCGACGAAGATGCCGAGCGTCTCGTAGGCGGCGACGACCTCGACCAGGCCGGGGGGTGGAGTCGACTCCAGCAGCGACGCCAACACGTGCGGCGGGGCGGGCAGATCGCGTGCGATCAGGGCATCTTCGGCCAGCCATTCGAGCCGCATACCGATATTCTAGTTGCCCACGACGTCGGACTGCGCCCGCCCGACCTAGAGCTTGGCCAATCGGTAGAGGATGTGGGCGTAGATGCGGCTCATGCGGAACAGGTGCGCGACCTTCAGGCGCTCGTCCGTCTCGTGGGCCTTGCCGTCGCCCTCCCAGCCGGTGCCGATCGAGACGGTGTTGGGGATAGCGCGCGCGTAGGTTCCACCCCCCATGACGCCTGGCGGCTTGTCCTCGCCCGTCTCCTCTCGGACGACCTCACAGATCGTCGACACCAGCGGATGTTCCAGCGGAAAGTAGAGGGAGGGACTGTCGGAGACCTCGGCCAGCGTGAATCGATGCGGAGAATCGCTGGTGAAGGAGAGGAGCAAGTCTCTCAGATGATCGCCCTTCCAAGTAACGGGATAGCGAACGTTGTAGGTGAGCCGTACGAGCCCGTCCTCACTCTGAACGATGCCCAAGTTGGACGTGAGGTCGCGGCTCACGTCGTCGCGCCCATGGATGCCCAGGCCGACGCCGCTGGGGTGGGTCGTGAGGAGAAGCTGCTCGTAGAAGTCCTGGACCGGCAGGGGCGCCAATTCCCAAAGGAACCGGAAGAGTCGCTCCGCGGCAGAGTCGCCCATAAAGGGGGTGGATCCATGGGCGGCCTTGCCCTTGGCGACGATGTTCAAAATGCCCGAGCCGAACCAACTGGTGGTGACGTTGGCATCCCAGCGATCCGCCAGCTTCTGTTCGACCTCTGCCCGCACCTGATCCCCCACCCGGACCTGCGCCTCGCACACGTCGATGACGATATTGGGCCTCTGGCCTCCGTCGACCTGCAGCAGTTGAAACTCTCCCTCGGGTGGGCGCACCTCGAGGACGAAGTTGGCGATGCCCTTCTCGGCATGATAGAGAGGCCAACCTGAGTCGGGCGCAACGCCATAGGTCGGCGCTTCCTCCGTTTGGATGTAGCGCTTCACGCACTCGAACCCGGACTCCTCGTCGCAGCCGAAGACGACGCGGATGCGGGCGGCGAGTTCGGGGATGCACTCTTTGATGGCCCGGGCTGCGTAGAAGCTCGCCATCGTCGGGCCCTTGTCGTCGGTGGAGCCCCGGGCGTAGATGTAGTCGCCGTCGATCTCGGCGCCGAACGGCTCGTGCTTCCAGCCGGGTCCCACTGGGACGACGTCCAAGTGCCCGAGGGACATCACGAGCTTCTCGCCTTCGCCAAACTCGGCGTAGCCGATGTATCCCTCGAGGTTCTTAGTGCGCATGCCCCACTTGCGGCCCAATTCCAGGGCCAGGTCGAGCGCCTGGCGGTTGGCTCTGCCAAAGGGAGCGTCGGTCTCGGGCTCGGACTCGATCGATGGAATCCGGAGCATCTCGATCGTGTCTTGGAGCAGCTCATGCTCATGGTTGCGCAGCCAGTCTTGAATGCGTTGGACTATGGGATCCGGCATGGCCAGAGGTTACCGTGGGGGCCGGCGGGCGAAAAGCTCCACATCGACACCGGGGCTGAAGATGACGTGGCTGTATGGGTTTGGCTCGAGCCCGTCGGCTTTCGTGAGCGACTCCTCGACATGCAGCAGCTCAGCCTCCTGCAGCGGGTAGCGCTGGTGATGCACCTGGACGCTAAGCAGCTTCCCGCGGTTCTTGGCATAGAGGAGGTAGCGCTCGATCAGGAAGTGTTCGAGGGAGCCCCGTTCGGCATGGGGCAGCTTTTTGCCGAGCTTTGCCCGAATATTGACACTGCCGCTCCTCCAGACCCTCTTGGAGCGATACTCCACCAGGTCGCCGTTGCGTTCGGCGGTCATATGAGCGTGGTGGTAGGGCAGTCCATACGAGTAGCGAGCCGATTGGGCGGCGATGTAGCGGGCCGCATCGAGGCTGAAGAACCACACCCCGGGGTTTCGGCACTGCTTGTGGACGTAGGTGCGCACGTTGGTTTCGGGGAAGCGACTGAGGTAGGGCAGCGCGGGGACGCCCGGAAAACGCACGTTCTTCATCCAGAAGGGGACGAGGCCCACCCACGCCATTCCGTCCCAGGTGTCGATCTCCAACTCCTCTGGGATGAAGTTTCGAAGCGCATCGGGCTCGACCGGGTAGTGCAGGAACAGCAGGTCACGCCAGTCCTGGTACATGTGTGGCCGCCCCTCCGGACGCGCACGAAACTTCTCGTATTCATTGAGTTCGACCATGGGCATGCTGCCGGCGGGACGCCGGCGCTCCCAGTTAATGAAGGACAGCGTCGTCTTCTTGTTCGAACGTGCCGTAATAGTAGGGCGTCTTGGACTCGAACTCGCCGGCGCAAGTGTCGACCATTTTGAAGACGGGCATGACTTTCTGGCGCTGGATCTCCTCTTGGACCGCTCGGCCAAAACTGGTGTCATCAGGCTCAAGCAGGCTTTCGATCGTGGGCGAGGGAAAGCCCAGCAAGAAGGCCTCTTCGATCAGGTCGCCAATGTGCTCGCTGGATCCGCGGGTTTCCGTTGCTGCCAGGAGGCGGCGCTCTATCGTCAGAAGGGCATCAATCTTCCGCAAGAACCACTTATCGACCCGGCTGATCCGGTTGACTTCCTCGATTCCCCACCCCCGCCTCAGGCCCTCGGCAAGGGCCCACAGGCGCTCGTCGGTTGGTTTGCGGATGGCTTGATTCAGGGGCTCATCTTCCATTTCCTGGAACTTCGGATGCCTGAGATCCTTCTGCTTCACCTCCAATCCGCGCAGGGCCTTCATCAAGGCAGCCTCGAACGATCGATCGATGGCCATCACCTCGCCCGTAGCTTTCATCTGGGTAAAGAGCGAGCGGTCGCCGGAAGCGAATTTGTCGAACGGCCATCGGGGGATCTTCACTACGCAGTAATCCAGTGCCGGTTCAAAACAGGCTTTGGTGGTGCCGGTCACCTGGTTGTCGATCTCGTCCAGCGTGCGACCGACGGCGATCTTTGCCGCCACCCGCGCGATGGGGTAACCGGTCGCCTTCGATGCCAGAGCCGACGAACGCGAAACGCGAGGATTCACCTCGATGATGTAGTAGTCGAAGCTCTCTGGGTTGAGCGCCATCTGGACGTTGCAGCCGCCCTCGATGCCCAGCGCGTTGATGATCTTGAGCGACGCTGTGCGCATCATGTGGTACTCGAGGTCGCTCAGGGTCTGCGAGGGCGCCACCACGATGGAGTCCCCGGTGTGGACGCCCATGGGGTCCAGGTTCTCCATGTTGCACACCGTGATGCAGTTGCCGGCGGAGTCGCGCATCACCTCGTACTCGATCTCCTTCCAGCCCAGCAGCGAGCGCTCGACCATGATCTGGGAGCGCATGGACAGCTTCAGGCCCTTGCGACCAGTCTCCCAGAGCTCTTCTCTGGTGTTCGCGATCCCGCCGCCGGTGCCCCCGAGGGTGTAGGCGGGCCGGATGATACAAGGATAAGGCACGACGTCGAGCACTGCTTGCAGCTCGTCTTCGCTACGGATGATCCAACTTTCGGGGACGGGCTCGCGGATCTCTCGCATGAGCGCCCTGAACGACTCCCGGTCCTCGGCCTGCTTGATGGCGCTGAGCGGGGTGCCCAGCACCTTCACGTCGTACTTCTCAAGAATGCCCCGGTCGTTCAGCTCGGTGGCGAGATTGAGCCCGGTCTGTCCGCCCAACGTCGGCAAGAGGGCATCGGGACGCTCGCGCGCGATCACGCGCTCGCAGAACTCAGGGGTGAGCGGCTCGATGTAGAGCGCGTCGGACACGCCGGGATCGGTCATGATCGTCGCCGGGTTCGAGTTGATGAGGACGACCTCGTGCCCCTCTTCCCTGAGTGCCTTGCAGGCCTGGGTGCCCGCGTAGTCGAACTCGGCAGCTTGGCCAATCACGATCGGGCCGGAGCCGATGACGAGCACTTTCATTCCGAGGGTCTATTGTGACACCTCGGGCGAGTGTTCGGGTTTGGGGGTTGGGTGTTCGGGGGCTCGCAAGAACTCTCTATCGATGGGCTTCCCCTCTCAGCCTCAGCGCTGCTCGGGCTCGCTTTGAAGTCTCCCCATTTCGTTTTGGGGCTTCCCTTTTCATTTGGCGGCTTCCCCTTGCCAGGTGGGAACTCCAATTTTCATTTGGGGACGCCCCTCTTTCATTCGGGGGCCCCTTTTTACTGGCGAAGGTCACTAGAGCTACATGTGATCGATGATGTTGTCGCCGAACTCCGAGCACTTGATCTCGGTCGCACCCTGAGTCAGTCGGGCGAAGTCGTACGTGACGCGGCCGCTCGCGATGGCGCCCTCGATGCCCCGCAAGAT
>DATLGQ010000235.1:0-5872 GCA_035540435.1 Fimbriimonadaceae bacterium | reverse complement strand
ATGTCGGGGCGGACGAACTGGTCGAGGTCTCAGTGCATGGCGCGGGGTCGCCGCCGACAACGGTCGAGTTCACGGCGTGGCGATCGATCCGGAGGGACGGCATTCCGCGACGAGAATCACGCATCTGGCACAGCGAATGCTTTGCCACACCTTTGGAGCCGTGCGGCGGTCGTCCGGATCTATCGAGCAACAAACAACCCGCATGGGCGTTTCCGGTCGAGATTCCGGTTGCGCGTGGGCCTGTATATATCGCCGCCAACTTCACGTGGGACGCCTCCCACGTCAGACACGCTGTTTGGCTCTTCCATGCCCGACTCCGCAGATAAGGCAGGTACGACTGAGGGAGGCAAAGCGCTGATCGTGGAGAATCTACGGGTTACAGAAGACATGGTGAAGAAGGGAACGGCGGGCACGTCATCCCTCAATACCATCAAGCCCTTCGCAATGAGTTCTCCTCCCCGAACCCGAGTCACGCCGCGTTCAGCGCTGACGATCCCTGCCCAGTCAGGTGCGACCGGGAGGGGTTTTTCTCCTATGTAGGAGTAACTAGCCCTAACATCCTGCTCTCGGAATCCCTGGATACGTTCTGATGGACAACTGCTACAGAGACTACGCGCAACGCAATGCAACCGAACTGGCACAATGCTTTGTCGTTGAACGCCGAAAATCACCTCGCGTCCGACCGCAGAACCCCAGGCTGGCGGCAGGGACGCCTTTTCTCCCGGAAATCGGAAGGCCCCCGGCTTCCCGAAGGCCTGTGCACTTTCCGTGACCATCTCTGAGCACTTTCGTGATCACCAACATAAGGGAAGGCGTGCATGGCCGGGTGCGTCTTGTCACGACTGCTGTAGGGGGCGTTGTTGGTGAGGCCCGCCCGGGAAAGCCAGCATGCTGCATCCCTGTCATGCTGTCCGATTAACCTTCTGCGTATGGAACTTGCTGCACCAACCATCTTCGGCTTGTCAGAGTTTTGGACAGGAGCGGTGATGGTCATCGCGGTCGCCGTCGCAGTCTCTGTGGGGGTCGTCATCTGGGATTGGTTGACCGCTGTTTTGCCAAGCCCGAACCAGCGACGGTGGGAGCGCGAGTGGAAGGAGCAAGAGCGCGCTGCCCGCGGGGTCGTCATTTGCGACTTCGTTGACAAGCAGGTACTCGCCTCAGTCGCCCGACAAGAGGGCGTCCCCTTCCAACCAACCCGAACGGAGAAGGGCTCTGCCACTTCCACTAGCGGCAATGTTGAGGGAGGAAAAGGCATACGTGCAAGGCTGGGACGAGAGAGGAAACACGACGAGCGTTCTTTCTACGATCTTGTCGAAGATCACAACGCTCTGCTGGCTGACCTCTTAGCATCCTTTGAGAACCTTGAAGGAGGAGCGGGGGTTCATCGGGGAATTGAGCTATTGCCCTAGGAGGGCGTCATTAGCGATGACGTAATCGAGCAAATTGTGCAGGCGGCCGCCAAGACTCCGGAGGTAGATACGATCCGACGAGCTGCCGGAGCGATTCGGGAAGCAGCGCTGCGGGAACAGAAGATGAAAGACCTTCGGGAGTTGGGAGGCGAGCCCCGATTCCTTCTAGCCGAAACGACATGGAGAATCACACGGGCGGATGAAGCCGGAATAGAGCTTCAGATGAGCGAGTTCCGGCCATATGAATCCGTCTACCGCGAACATCTGTCAACGGACACGACGCGACCCGAGGGGACGCCTGTCCCCAGCGACCTGCGCATTACCGCATGCCTTGAGAAGGCGTACATAACCTCTCCTGGGGAGAAGCGTCTGAAAGAGGGGGTAGTTGTCCACGCTGGCGTTTTTGGTACGACGGGGTCGTTCGACGAACAGTCGTCTCATTTCACAATTTCACCCATCGCCGTTTTTGCTCGTGTGCGTAAGCAGGCGCGAGTGTACGAGGGCTGCTAAAGCGTGGACGCTAACGGCAGCGACTCCTTCTACCTCTAGCTTGAATCTGTCGGGTGTAGTGATTGCGCAACTCCGATGGCGTGCTGAAGGGCTAGGGGTGGACAACCCGCATGCCAAGTAGCCGAAGGAGGCGTCTGCAGCGCAATATCCGAACGCTTCGGGAAATGCTCCGTGACCGGGTGGAAATCAAGGTGTTTCCGGGTCCGACCGTCTATACCGACGATGCGCTCCCGCTCCGGATATCGCCCACCTTGGCTACCAGCACTCGCGGGTGAACCACACGCAGGAAATCTACGTCTCGAGTGACGTTCACACGAACACGATTGAGGGCTTCTGGGCCTTGCTGAAAGGCGGGATCGGAGGAGGCGTCTACCACTCCGTCTCGACCAAGCACTTGCAGTCGTACGTTGACGATTACGTGTTGCGCTACAACAACCGGGACGCTGAAGGGCGCGGGATGTTTACCGCGTTTCTGGATCGGGTGGAGGCGACTGCGTCCGCTCGTCCGGTGGGCGACGAGACGCCTTCCGAAGCGCGGAGCTAATCTGCCCGTGAGGGCACGGCAATCTTGATCTTCTCTTTGGTCGTCTCCTGTGCCTCGTCTCCCTCGCGGGTGACGTCATCTGACTGTTTCGGCACGCCATTCATCCTAGCCTGCTTCAACTGCCGGAACGGGCTTTGGAGCAACAGTACGCCCGGCTGTTTCGCCGTCACGTTCCCGCACGATTTCGCTAACAAGCCTCTGCCTCATCCCGCGACGATTGGCGCTAGCTATTACCGGCTCGCCGTGATGCATCTTGGCGATCTTGTGGGCGTGACGATGCACGATGTCGTGAATTGCTTTGGCAGACGACCCAGCCCTTTGTTCGGTCTTAGGAATACGAACGATCACCGCGCTAATCTGGTATTTCTCAGCAATCGCAACTAGGAACTCATGGTCGGCGTAGTCGCGAATATTCAGAGTCACCAACACTGAATCCTGGCGCGCTATTGCCTCACACACTTCGTCATCCTCAAACTGCCCTTGCGAAAGTCCGAGGCTTGCTCGAATAGCCTTGACAGTGGTGGCCTCAATACCACGCGCCGATAAATGGTCAGCCAACTGTCCAGGGACATCCTCGTCCAAGACGAGTCTCGCAAACTCTGAAGTTGCAGGTCGCCTAGACGGCCTGTCGGTCGTCCCACGCGAGTGCGGCATTGATGTCTTCCCGGCTTAGCGACGGATAGAGATCAAGGATGTCTCGATACGCCATGCCTTCTTTGGCCAATCGTGCAATGAGGGCCGCAGGAATACGGGTTCCTTCGATCACCGGGGTTCCGCCTCGAATCCGAGGATGAATCAGGATCCGTTCGACTGGCCGCATTTCCTCCGTGTCCCGCACTCCCATGCCAAGCAAGGCGAAGATTTTCTCCATGTGAATCTCGAAAATCCTCTGCCCTTGCAGATGAGGAGCAACAGGGACGCCTTCTTCGTCGAGCGTGACGAGCTGTCCGTCATAGACACCGAAATTTGCTTGGGCTAGTCGTATCGAATCGTCGCCCAACGAACGGACGTACATGAGCGCCACCCGTAAGTCCTTGACGCGGGCTCCTTGCCGCCGCAGTTCACCGGCTACTGCCAAGTCCCGCAAATCAGCAAAGGAAAACAGGCGAGGTCTGGCCTTACGTTGCGACGGAACGATCAATTTCGTTCTCGCCCAGTAATCGATCGTGGAGCGAGGAACCTTCGTAATACGCGCAGCTTCGGCAACAGTGAAGAAGCCACTCAGCGCCACGCGATACCCCTCCTCCCCAGGTGCCTTCCCGACACAGTGCAGTGCCAGGATTACAGAATTTCGCGTTCTTGGCATCTATCCGCCCACCTTTTGCGGGGCTACTGCCCGGGAAGGGATGGTTCCCGGAAGAAGCTCCAGCGTTCGAGAGCTAGGCATTCTGCAGACTGTCGCGAGCTGACGCCCGCGTATCGAAGCCGTCGCGACCGGACCCGAACAACAGCGCGCGTCTGCGCGCCCCGCGACCTTGAGGGAGATATCAATAAGGTAAACGCATGCAAATCCGCGGTACTCCGGCCGGGATAAGGCGATAATGCTTTCGTGGCACGCCGAGGCACCCCTGAGCCGAGTTCGGCCCTACAACATCCTCTTGGTGGAATCCCTGGATCGCGTGGTGTCAGGAAGGAGACACGACATTGGGGGGCCAGGAATCTGCGCTGGGCGGCAAATCACAAGTAGCATCGATAGCTAGGAAATTAGAACCCACAAGTAGCATCGATAGCCAGGAGATAGTCGAGCGGAGCGATCGGGACGCGCTCGGGTAGGGCCGCATCGGGATCGAGCGGCGGGGTGAGGACGCCGTCGCGGATCGCCTCGGCGAGAACGGCGTCGGACGGCAAGGGCGCGCCAGGGTCGCGTGGCGGAATGAGTTCGGCGACGACGCGGTCGATCGGAGATGAGGATCGCCCCCCCGGCCGCCAGTCGCACGTACTCGCCGAGCTTGTTCTTTAGCGTCTTGAGGCCACCCGAGCGCATGAGCCCAAGATAGTTAGAAGGTTCCTCGTAGTTGACATTTGGAAATGGCCGGACGATCGGGCAGCCTGCTACACCAAACGATGTATGGCCTTTCCGTTCGCTTCGCTCTAACATTCGTACCTCGGGCCTCCGGGCAGGGCCGGCGAGGGGAACGGAGAAAACCTGCTGCCGTGAAAGCATCGAGATTGTGGATCAGCTTGTTCGTCTGTGCCCTTGTGGGGCTGCTCGCCTTTCCCGGGATGACCGCGTCCGCCGCGACCCCGCGCGCCCAGCCGACGCCCGAACCGAGCTCGGAACCTCCCCCCCCTCCGCCACCGCCGAGCTTTCCCGAGAAGCCGAAGGACGAGCAGCGACCGAAGGAGAAGAAGCCCGCCCCGGCTCCGGCTCCGAGGGAGCAGTCGGGTGGAGGGGGCTCGGCACCGAGCAGCGGCACGCACGTGGCCTCGACGACTGAGACCTCGTCCCCGTCCCGCTCCGGCTCGGGATCGGTAGCCGCCACTTCGACCGGCGGCGCCTCCGAAGCCAGGTCGAAGCCGAAGGCGCGCCCTAAGTCCCGGCGCGCACGCCCGGAGCCCGAGCCCTCGTTCGAGCCCCTCGAACCGCAGCCGGTGGCGCAGGCTCCGGCCGGAGCGTCGGGCGGCATCCCGACGTGGGTCGCGATGATGATAGGTGCCTCACTCGCGCTCAACCTCGGTTTCCTGGTTGCGTTTTTCGCCCGCCGCTACCGCGGGCTTTACGACCGCTGACGGTTTCGGGCGCGGAGCACCGCGACCGCGGCCGCAATCACGAACGCAGCGAACACGCCGAGCGAAAGCATCGTGAGCGGCGGGAGACCGCTCTTCGGGCGGACGCGCGGGACCGCTCGGTTCGGCGTGCGGCCGCTCTCGGCGTCGGGCGCGCCGATGTCGATGAACGAGAGCTTGTCGAGGATCCCGGCCCCGTCGACGAACGTCCATGAGTCGTACGCCCGCGGGTTGTAGGCGAAGATCCCGCGCGCAAACAGCAGCGGAACGACGGGGGCGTCGTGCGCCAGCAGGCGCAGCTCGTCGGCGACCGCGGCGCGTCGCGCGTCGGGATCGGTCGTCGTCGCGACCCGGCGGGCGAGGCGATCGAAGCGGTCGCTCGCGTAGCCCGTGACGTTGAGCGGCGCGCCCTCGGGGTCGGAGCCGAACATCGTGGCGAGGAAGTCGGGGTCGTAGGACACGAGCGGCGGCGAGCTCCACAGCGCGAGTTCGAACTCGGACCGGCCTGAGTCCTCCCCGAGCGCGGTTGCGAGTTCGTCGCGGGCGACGGTCTCGAGGCGCGCCTCGGCACCCGCGGCCCGAAGCGCGAGCACGACGCGCCGCCCCGCTTCCGTCCGGACGGGATCGTTATCCGGCGCGAGCACCTCGAGCGTCGGAAGATCGAGCGCCGTCAGCGTCGCGC
>DATLGQ010000234.1:0-2357 GCA_035540435.1 Fimbriimonadaceae bacterium | reverse complement strand
GTTCGGGTCACATCCAATACGCGGCCGTCGACCACCTCACCGCCATAGCTGCGCACCTCCTCGCGACCAATCGAGGTGAGCTCCGAAGGCGGCAACCCCTCGTGTCCGAGGTAGCTGTGCATGTGCGCAGCCGGGGCGTTGCGGGGCTCGCCGGCGTCGATGACAATCACCGATCGGCGCTGCCGACTGAGTTGGAGGGCGCCGGCAAGACCGGCGGCCGATCCGCCGACGATTGCGACATCGCAGTGACGCTCGACAATATGGTTCTTCATCATTGTGTCGATGGTACGCTTAATCCCTGTAATGGCAAGAGGCCTTGCACAATTCGCAAACTTTGCCTGGGAGGTGAACCGTGGCGCCGGCGAAGAACGGAGTCGAGCAGGTAGTGCGCGCTCGCCTGCGAAGTCTGCGAAAGGCGCTCGGCCTGTCTCTGGACGGGCTGGCCGCACGGGCCAACCTCAGTCCGTCGACCATCAGCCGCATCGAGACCGGCAAACGGGCGATCAGTCTCGACGTCCTGCTGCCCCTTGCAACTGCCCTCCATGTCGACCTCGACTCACTGCTCACCGTGCACAGCGATGACGACGTGGTCATTCACCCGGTCCCGAGCAGTTCGGGTGGGCGCACGACCTGGATGCTGAGCCGGCCGACAGGCAGCACGATCGCGGTGAAAATGCGGCTCGAACCGTCCGACCGGGCGCCGGAGCAAAGAGTCCATCCCGGCTACGACTGGTTCTTCGTCATCGAAGGGCGGGTGCGGTTGCTGCTCGGCGAGCGCGAGATCATCGTTAGCACCGGCGAGGCCGCCGAGTTCGCCACCATGACCCCGCACTCGTTCGCCGCGAGCGGGGGGCCCGCAGAGCTCATCATGATCTTCGACCGCGACGGCCAACGCGCCCATGTCCATCACGAGTCCGGTGGCGAGCCGTGACGATCAGGAGTGCATGGTGAGCTGCGGTGCTACCGGATCGTTGAATGCCACTCCGTTTGGATTAGTCTGGCGCCCTCCCGAGATGGTCAACGATCGCATCCATGAAGGTGGGTATCGGTGGATACAGCACGACGTGCCCGACCTCCGGCAAGAAGAGGGACTTCGCAGAAGGAATAAGCTCCGCCAGGCGTCGGCCATGCTCGATGGGGATCATGGGATCGCGTTCCCCGTGGATGACGAGGGTCGGCACGCGGAGGTTCGCGAGCAACGCACTTCGAGGTCGCGAAACGGCCGCCGCCGCCCGGTGCTGAAGGACCGCGGAGGCGTGAATGCCGCGCCGGCACCGGAGGTCGTACACCACGTGTTGAGCGAGGTCCCTAACGTCCTCGAGCGGCGGGTGGGGCTGCACAAGCATCACCTTCGCAATCCGCTCCTTGACGAGGTTCTCCTCACCGCCAGCGATTCGGTAACGCAGGATTGGCAGCGACTGCGCCACGGTACGCAGCAGATAGCCTGTCGTAATCGTGGGCAGCGAAGCGTCAGTGACGTCCGGAGATGTTGATATAAGCACGAGGGAGGAGACGCGGCGCGGGTGCTGAATGGCCATTTCTTGCGCAACCATTCCTCCGAGAGAGAGACCCAGCGCGTGTGTCTGCTCGATCTCGAGGTGATCGAGAATTGCGAGCGCGTCGTCAGCGAGGTCAGTCAAGCCATAGGCGTTCTTCCTATTCCAACCATCCATCCAGTCCGACAGCCCAGTCCCGCGCTGGTCGAAGCGGACGACTCGGAACCGCGCAGCAAGGAGCACGTCGATAAAGGCCCTCGGCCACATGAGGGCGTCACCGCCCATGCCCATCAACAAGAGCACGGTTCCGGCCTCAGGTTGTTCAGGGGTCAGGTCCTCGTACCAGAGCTGAATGGACCCGGAGCGTGCATACCCGGTCTGCCCGCGAAGGACCGAGGTCGTCTCGTCCGAAACAACCTCCTTTATGACTCGCCGCACCTCAGGGGAAAGCTTCGGCCCCCCAAAGGCAATGTACGCAGCAAGCGCTGCGAGGCTCAGCAGAGGAAGAGTTCCAGCGATGTTCATCTCTGGTAATAATGACCGACGGGACATTGACGGGACGCGCGGCCACCACTAACCAGATAATGGGTGAACGAACCGCAAAATGTGCCTAGAAATCGGTGGGGGTACGAGGATTTGAACCTCGGACCTCTTCCGTGTCAAGTCCATTCCCCACCCGAAACCGATGAGCCCAGGGGTCCGCTCCAGACACAATTTACGCACCATTGCCCCCGTTCCTTTTTCTCATCGTTTGGCGTCATTTTGTCCCATTTCTCGACGATCTTTTCCGCAGGCGGCTCGGGACTCCGGATGGCCTTGGGGCCATTCGCCCTAGGATGTCCGGGTCTTAAGACCCTGTCT
>DATLGQ010000233.1:0-5079 GCA_035540435.1 Fimbriimonadaceae bacterium | reverse complement strand
CGTACATGGTCCACCAGGTTGAACTTCACCAATCTCTTTACGAGAGGCTCGGAGACCGCCGTCCGGGCGCCCTTGCTCCATTCCTTCGGCACCCAACTCAGGACCTCGCTCTTGCGGTACCACAGGTAGTCCTGGTTCCAGGCGCTGGCACGCCACCCCTCCACGTTTTTCTCGCGAGGCAGGTCGCGCACAAACACCCGCAGCACCAGCCCGTCGGAGGGGAACATGGTCTCTCCGCGCTGAATCTCGTTCGCCTGCCGCTTCGGATCCCCCTTTTGAAGGCGCTGATCCGGCGTCATCTCATTCCACTTCTCCAGCGCCGATTTCAGCATCCGCGCCACCGCGCTGGGGTCGTTGGAGTTCAGGCTGCCCAAGAACTCGCCGCTGGGAGTCAGCGCATAGGTTCCCTGACGCGTATCGGTGGGAACGGTGCGACCCCCATAGTGGCCCTTCTCGAACACTCCCTGGGCCAGCCGAGCCTCGGGGTCGGTGGCCCGTTGAAGGCGGTGCACCTCGTCGGCGGCCGGGACGAAGCTTTCCAGTAGCTTCTGGATCTCGGGGTTGGACCAGACTGACCGTCTGGCGATGACTCCGTTGTTTCACGTACAAGCCATCGGGTGGCCGTTCATCGCCCAGAGTAGGATCGGCTT
Source organism: Fimbriimonadaceae bacterium (assembly GCA_035540435.1). Lineage (GTDB taxonomy): Bacteria > Armatimonadota > Fimbriimonadia > Fimbriimonadales > Fimbriimonadaceae > DATLGQ01. Next base: position 4,429 of record DATLGQ010000233.1, on the reverse strand, counting down.
GTCCTTCTGCTGGGCCTCCACCACCGCGCTCCACAGCGTGGGCTTCCACTCCACGCCTTCCCACTGCAACTCGTTCGGCTTGGGCCGGATGTAATCTCGCATTTCCTCGAATTTGCTGTCGTTTGCTGCGCCGCATAACGCGAGGGCCAGCAGAGCTGTGGACATCATCTTCGTAGTGCTCCTCCGCGAATCTTAGACCTGAATCGATAGGTAACGTTCGTATTATCCTATGAACTGCGCCGTGCGGCCCTACCGGGACGAGGACGTCTATCAGGTCCCAAACCTCCTCCGACGCTGCCTCCACGCGGACCCCATCTCCAATCAGCGGTTCCTTTCGCAGGTCGTGCTCGACCCGAACTTCGACCCGGAGGGAGCGCTGGTCGCGGTCGACCACAACGAACTCCGCGGCTTCATCCTCTCGATCGCCCGACGCTTCCCGCTCGAAAATGCGCCGGACGATTCTCACCGAGGCTATATCACCCTCGCATGCGCACATCCGGAGCGTGTGGGCCTGGGCTCCCTTCTGCTGGGCATGGCGGAGGACTTCCTCCGCCGGCGCGGCCGCAGCGAGGTTTGGGTCTCTCCATATGCCCCGGGCTACTTCATGCCCGGCGTCGACGTCGCCGCGTATCCGGGAGCATTGGAGTTCTTCTCCAGCCGCGGCTACGAAGAGGTTTACCGTCCGCTGGCGATGGAGACCTCCTTGTGGCCCGAACCTCGGCTCGCTTTCCAATCGCTGGATGAAGACGGACTATATGTCGGCCCCTTCGGTCCCACCTTGACGCTGGCGCTGCTCGAGTTCGTCCGGGAAGAATTCCCGGGCGACTGGGTACGTGTCGTTCGCGAGGCCATCGCTGCAGCGCCCGAGCGCCTTCTCGTTGCAGTTCGAACGGAGGACGACGGAAGTAAGCGTGTTGTCGGATTCTCTCACTTCGATCGCGAGCGTTTCGGACCGATCGGAGTTTCTTCTGGCGAGCGAGGAAAGCGTATCGGCCAACGTCTAATGGTCGAGACCCTGCGAGCTCAGCGCGAGCAGGGCTATCGAACCTCATGGTTCCTCTGGTCCGACGACCGGACCGCCGTGCGGCTCTATGACCATGCCGGATTCAACGAAGTCCGCCGCTTCGCGGTTCTGAAGAAGACCTTGTGAGTTACAGGCAAGTGGACCAAGAGGGCCGGCAGCAGCCATACCGAGAAGCAAAAAGCCGCCCCTCCCGAAGGAGGAGCGGCATTGGTGCTTACGGGCCTTCTACGAAGTGCCTACCTGACGACTCGAGTGCCTCCAAAGAGGCTGGCGATCAAGAGGATCACCATCACCGCCAGGAACACGAAGAACAGAATCTGCGCGAATCCAGCGGCCGCGCCGGCGATGCCGGTCCATCCGAGTGCCGCGGCGACCAGCGCCACGATCAGAAATATCAGCGCCCATTTCAACATTTTCTTTCTCTCCTTTTCTCAATGGTTTCGTGGTTGTCGTGATGCGTAGGACATGTCGTGCTAGCTTCCGGGTTTGTCCCAATGTGTGAGGACACGAAGCTGCCTTAGCCCTGCAACTTGCCGCCGCCGGTATTCTGCTGCCCTATGAGGCTCGCGGTATACCCCGGTTCGTTCGACCCTCCGACGCTCGGGCACCTGGACGTGATCGAGCGAGCTTCTCGCCTATTCGATCAGCTGGTCGTGAGTGTGGGCGTTAACCGTTCGAAAAGCCCTCTTTTGAGCGTCGAGGAGCGGATTGAGGCGCTCTCCGCGTCGGTGGCCCATCTATCGAACGTGAAGGTAGACAGCTTCACCGGCATGCTGGTGGAACATGCCGCCGAATTGGGAGCGACTGCCGTGATTCGCGGATTGCGGGCCACGTCCGACTTCGAGTACGAGTTCCAGATGGCGATGGTCAATCGGCGGCTGCACGAGAACCTCGAAAGTGTGTTCCTGATGACGCGATGGGAATACAGCTACCTGAGTAGCAGCATCGTGCGAGAAGTCGCTCTTCTTGGGGGCGATTTCCAGGGAATGGTGCCTGGTCCGGTGGCCTCGGTGTTGCGGAAAGCACTCAAGGAGAGAGGTGCGTAGTGCCTCGGAACCGATGCCTCCATGCAGAGCCGCAACTGTCCCAACAAATCACTACAACCACCTCGCTCCATGCCCCCAGTCACTAACGACGTAGGTCAGGGGAAAAAAACATGGAACTGTATCGGCCGAAACCAGGAGAACCTAGACTCATCCGAGTCGACTGGGTGATGAGCGCATGCGACGGCTTCAGCCGCTCCACCACCTGCAAGGACCTCCTGAGCGCCGAAGAAGGCATTGCTCGAAAGTGCGCGGATATCGCCGATGATGAAGATGAAGAAGTCCTGGAGTGTGGGCCGATGGATCTTCTCTTCTCTATCAAGCGAACCGTGCTCATCCGCCGGCGCAAAGAAGAGCTCTACCTGAGCTGGCTCTTCGCTCAGGCCCTTCCCTTGTTCCTGCAGGGCATCCGCACGAGTCAGGGCAACGAGCCCCAGTTCCTCGGCTCCGAAGTCCAGATCAACGGCGACGAGGAAGGCGACGAGATCAACTGGTTCAGCCTTCCCGGTGCTGAATTCGTACATTCCGGACGCGTCCGCTTCGAATCCGCCCTGGATGGCGAAGCGACCGTGCTCTGGATACAGCTGGAGACCACCACCCCACCCGGCCTCAACCCCCGCACGTTCTATCACGAACTCGAGGAGCAGGTCGACCACGATCTCCTTGTGTTGAAACAACAATACGAGGAAGCGGGGTCGAACAAATCTGCACCGAACGCGTTCGGTGAGGACGAGTGGGGTGAAGCCGCATGAAGGCAGTTTGTTGGAACGCCAAGCACGACGTACGAGTTGAGGAAGTCCCGGACCCGAACATCATCAACCCGCGGGACGCCATCGTTCGGGTGACTTCAACCGCTATCTGCGGATCGGACTTGCATCTCTACAACGGATACATTCCGATGATGAAATCGGGCGACATCTTGGGCCATGAATTCATGGGCGAGATCGTCGACGTGGGTCCGGACGTGCAGAACCTGAAGGCCGGCGATCGGGTGGTGGTGCCTTTCACCATCGCCTGCGGTGGCTGTACCTTTTGCCATGAGGGTCTTTACGCGAGTTGTGACAACTCGAACCCGAACGCCGGCGTAGCCGAGAAACTGTACGGGGCGTCGCCTTCTGGCATCTACGGCTATTCGCACTTGTACGGCGGCTATGCAGGAGGTCAGGCCGAGTACGCCCGCGTCCCCTACGCGGACAGCTCGCTGTTCAAGGTGCCGCAGGATCTACCCGACGAGCAACTCCTCTTCTTGACCGACGTCTTTCCAACCGGCTTCCAAGCGGTCAAGCAGGCCAACATCAAGCGCGGCGACGTCGTCGCCATCTGGGGCTGCGGCCCTGTCGGCCAGTTCGCGATCCGGAGCGCCTTTCTGCTAGGTGCGGGAACCGTCTACGCGATCGACCGCTACCCCGACCGCCTGAAGCTCGCCGAGGAAGGCGGCGCGGACACCATCAACTTTGAAGAGGTCGATGTGGTAAACGCCCTCATCGAGATCACCGGCGGGCGTGGCCCCGACGCCTGCATCGACTGTGTCGGCACGGAAGCCTTGGGCCATGGCTTCGGCGCGTTTTTCGATTGGGCGAAGCAGCTTGCGCGGCTACAGACGGACCGGCCCAACGTGCTGCGCCAGGCGATCCAAGCCTGTCGGAAAGGCGGCACCGTCTCAATCCCCGGCGTTTACGGCGGCATCATCGACGGGCTCAACTTCGGCTCGGCCTTCTCGAAGGGGCTGACGTTCAAGATGGGTCAGACCCACGTTCAAAAGTATCTTCCCGCGCTCCTCGAACACATCCAGCAGGGTGAGATCGATCCCTCGTTCGTGATCTCGCACCGGCTGCCGCTCGACGAGGCGCCGGAGGCGTACGAGCTGTTCAAGCACAAGCAGGACGGTTGCACGAAAGTCGTGCTTCAGCCCATGGCGGCGTAGGCTGCAGGAACCCGGCAATCTTGCCGATGCTTCCAATGTGGCCGCAATGCGCCCCGTGGTATGAACACGATTCCCAAGCTGCTGAAACACACCGATCTGCTTCTGGGCGTCGGCATCCTGGTCATCATCGGGATGCTGTTGCTGCCTTTGCCACACTGGGCGCTCGACGCGGGCTTGGTGGTGGCTCTGGCTTCCGCCGTCATCATCCTGCTCTCGAGCGTGAACGTCAGTGATCCGCTCCAGTTCAGTGTCTTCCCGAGTCTGCTGCTGATTACGACCCTCTTCCGGTTGGCCCTCTCGATCGCGGCGACGAAGTTGATTCTGGGCACCGGCGAGGGCGGCCGCGTCATCGAGACCTTTGGCAACTTCATCATGGGCGGCGACTTCGTCGTCGGCTTCGTCGCGTTCCTGATCCTGGTGATCGTGCAGTTCATCGTG
>DATLGQ010000232.1:0-17223 GCA_035540435.1 Fimbriimonadaceae bacterium | reverse complement strand
AGGTAAGCGAGGACGGAGTAAGCCCCAAAGAGCGGCAGCACGCGCCAGGCCACTTCCCACTTGGGCGCATCGAAGGCGAAAGCGAGGAGCGCAAGCACCACCGCCAGGCCCAGCCTGCCAAAAACCTCCAGCATCACTTGAGGTTTCGGTAGATCCTGGCAAGTTCTTCAGGCTCCGCCAGTCTTCACGCTGCCCCCACCCCACACTTATGCTCTTCGAGCCGACCAACAGCCACAAACCCCGCAAATTTGCCGTTTGCGCCAAGTGTGAAGTCTGCTTAGAATCACGAAACTTGCGATTGTTGAAAGGACTTATGAAGACACCACGCGTTCTCTTTGCTGCGGCGCTAGCGGCGGTCACCGCCGTAGCTCAAGCCCAGGGGGGCCTCTTCGTCACTGGCCACGACCCAGATTTTCATGCCCAGGCAGGCAACACCACTGGGGCCAGGAACCTGATCAACCGAGCTCTCGACTTCGTTACCGACGGCATCGGCAACAACTCGAATGCCGTGGGAAACATCCTGCTTGTGACCCACCGCTTTGCTTCTGGCCCAGGCGGGCATCTCGACCCTCTGGCCGGCATGCTGGCTTCCGGCCCGTACAGCATCACGATGGCGGACGACGGATCGGCCGGCGGCGGCGTCCTCAACCTGGCGACTGTTAACTTCTCGCTGTTCGACGCTGTCGTCGTCGCATCGGATTTCGGCGGCTGGCTAACGCAGGGTGAGCTCAACATCCTGAACGCTCGTTCGATGGACATCATCAACTACATCAACGGCGGGGGTGGAGTCGTAGCATTTGCCGAGTCCGGTCTTGGGGCACATCTCACCACTTCCGGCCATTGGGGTTGGCTGCCCTTCCTGGTGAGCGGCCATGCGCACGATCAGGTTGAAGCCGGCTTTACCGTGACACCTTTTGGCCTGAGCCTCGGCATCACACCTGCAGATGTCAACGGCAACTTCTCGCACAACTACTTCCTGACCACGGGCGGCATGAACGTGATCGACTATGACGGCTCGGGCCGAGTGATGTCGCTTGCGTTCTACGGACGCATTGGCCAAGCCGGCGTGGTTCCGGGTCCCGGAGCCGCTATCGTGTTCCTTTTGGGCATGCGTTCCCTTCGCCGCCGGCCGCGCGCCTAGTGCATGTAAGGACTCTGCGGAAGCTCTGCCCTCCTGGGGGCAGAGCTTCTCTTCTTGAGGTGTCCTCCCTACAAGACGACACGGGCTACCACCCAATAGGGCTATGCTGACGGTCTAGGAGGCCCCATGGCAGAAGTCAATGTGCTCGGATTCGCAGGCTCGCTCCGCAAAGAGTCCTTCAACCGCAAGCTCCTCCGGGCGTCGGCTCAGCTCGCCCCCGAAGGCATGACCATCGAAGCCTTCGATATCAGCGACATCCCGCTGTACAACACGGACGTCGAGCAGGCAGCTTTCCCGGATAGCGTTCGACGCTTCAAGGAGGCCATCCGCGCCGCCGACGGGGTGTTGATCGTCACGCCAGAGCACAACTACTCCTTCGCCGGCGTCACCAAGAACGCCATCGACTGGGCCAGCCGACCCTACGGCGACAGCGCCTTCAAAGGCAAGCCCGTGATCATCCAGAGCGCTTCGCCTGGGTACATGGGCGGCGCCCGGGCGCAGTACCACCTCCGGCAAGTGTTCGGCTACCTGGAGATGAAACAGATGTTCTTTCCGGAGGTCTTTCTCAGCGCCGCCCAGAAGGCCTTCGATGCCGAAGGCAACCTCACCTCGGAAATGGCCCGCGAGAACATCGTCAAACAACTCGAGGCATTTAAGAAGTTCATCCAAGACGAGGCGGCATAGCCCCGCCTCTAACTGCTAAGATTTCCGGCATGAGCTTCTCCGCCCGGCTGGACTCGGACCTCATTACGGTCGAGGCCGGCGCCACGGTGCCCGTCGCCCTCGAGGTGGCGAACCGATCGGACGAGCAGGATCGCTACGATATCGAGATCGAGGGGCTGGACCCGGAGTGGACGGCAGTGCCGGTTCCCCTCTTCGCGGTCGAAGCCCGCGAGATCCAAACCGAAAAGCTCTTCTTCAAGCCCCCCAGGACCAGCGAGAGTCTGGCCGGCAATTACCCTTTCGTGGTGAAGGTGCGTTCGCTCGTGTCGGGCGAGACCCGGACCGTCCAGGGCGTACTGCAGATCAAGCCGTACAACTACCTGAGCATGGAGCTCCAGCCCAAGCGGGGGGTGGTGTCCCCGTTCAAGAAGCAGAACGACTTCCAGGTGACGGTGATGAACCTGGGCAACACGGAGCACACCCTGCAGTTGGTGGGGAACGATCCCGACGAGGCGTGTGCCTTCGAGTTCGAGCAAGAACAGGTCTCGTTGGCCCCCGGGCAGCAAAAGACGATCGAGGTGCTCGTCCATCCGACGGTTCGAAAGACCTTCTCGAGCACCCAGCTCCACGTTTTCGGCATCACCGCCCGCAGCGCCCAAGTTCCCTCGGTAGCCGCTACCGCGCAGGCCCAGCTCGAACAGCGTCCCTTCCTTTCGCCTGCGAGCTTGACAGCCTTGGTGCTCCTGATGGCGCTGGCGGCCCTCTGGGTCATTTTTCTTCCCAAGCAGCCGGCGATGGATCGCTTGACGCTCGACCGCGATCAGGTCCTCGTGGGCGAAACCGCCAACTTGAGCTGGGAAGCATCGGACGCCAGGAGCGTGCGACTCAACATCGACGGAGAGGAGGTTCTGGAGGCAGCCCGGGGCAGCCGAACGATTCAGGCGACCAGGCCAGGTCAGATTCGGGTCGAGGCAGTCGCCGTTCGGCAGGACAAGCGCAGCGAACCGCTCGTGGTGGTCCTGGATGTAGGAACGCCCGAGCCGGTGCCGCCGCCGGAGATCGTGGAGTTCGCCATCACACCCCGTAACCTCAAGCTCGGCGAGACCTTCGTCGTTCGATACCGCTTGGGGCCGTCGGTGGTCAAAGCCAGCCTCGCGCCGACCGGAGAGACCCTCAACCTTGCGGTGAGCGAGCAGGAGTTGACCGCCAATCGTCTCGGAACCATCCGCTACACGCTCGTCGCCGAGAACGCAACCGGATCTCGCGCCGAGAAGTCCATTTCGATCACAGTGAGCGACCCCACCTTGCCCCAGGTGGTGGCCTTCAGCGCCGACCCGACGGTGGTAGATCCGGCGGTCGGCGTTGTGACGCTCAGGTGGCAGTTCGTGAACACGATCCGCCAGGAGCTGGTCGCGGGCGGGCAGCCTCCGGTCGACATCGCGGCCACCGGACCGATGCAGGTGCGCATCTTCGAGACGACCACCTACACGATTCGTGGGTGGGACGCGCAGGGGCGAAAGACCGAGAAGACGGTGAAGGTCGAGGTGCGGGAACCGCCACCTCCCCCGGTCGACAGCGGCACGACGGGCGGTTTCGATCCGCCCCCGGTGGGAGGTGGAGGGGGCTGATGCCTCGCGCCCTCCTTTCGGTGACCGACAAGTTTGGCTTGGAGCCCTTTGCCAAAGGCCTAACTGAGCTGGGCTACGACTTGATCAGCACCGGCGGCACGGCTCGCGTCCTCCGAGAGGCCGGACTCGAGGTGACGGACGTGGCTGACGTGACGGGCTTTCCGGAGATGCTCGACGGCCGGGTGAAGACCCTGCACCCGCTCGTCCACGGCGGCATCCTGGGGGACCGGAGGCTGGAGAGTCATCGTGCCGCCATGGCCGAGCACGGCATCGAAGGCGTCGACCTGGTGTGCGTCAACTTGTACGCGTTCGAGAAGACGGTCACCGGCGAGCACCGCTTTGAAGACGCCGTGGAGTCGATCGACATCGGCGGCCCGGCGATGGTTCGCTCCGCCGCCAAGAACCACGTGAATGTGGTCGTCGTCGTCGATCCCCGGGACTATGATTGGGTGCTGGATTCGCTTCGTCAAGGCTCGATCGATGGGGACGCCCGAGTGAGGCTCGCAGCGGCCGCTTTCCGACATACGGCCTATTACGACAGCCTGATCGCCCGCTACCTCTCCGAGTGCTCGGGCAGCACGGGCGCAAGCCTCTTCAAGCCGACCCTGACGGTGGGCTTACGCCATCGACAGACGTTTCGGTACGGAGAGAATCCGCACCAGCTCGCAGCCCTCTATGTGGATCCCTTCCCGCCACAAGGAATCGCACAAGCCGAACAGCTGTGGGGCAAGGAGCTCAGCTACAACAACATCGCGGACGCCGAAGGCGCATGGGAGTTGGTGACGGACTTGCCGCGCAACGCCTGCGCGATCATCAAACACGCGAACCCCTGCGGCGCCGCCGCGCTCGCAAGCTGTGCAGCCTCCTATGACGCCGCTCGCGAAGCAGATCCTGTGTCCGCGTTCGGGGGAATCGCCGCCTTTCACGGGACAGTCGACGGGGCCGCCGCCGGCGCCATGACCGCCAAAGGCAACTTCCTCGAGGTCGTCGTCGCGCTGGACTTCAGCGACGAAGCGTTGGACATCTTTCGAAACCGCTCCGGATGGGGCCAGGACGTGAGGCTTCTCAAAGCGCCACTGGTCGACAAGAGCCCGACGCTGACGATTCGATCGATCCGCGGCGGCATGCTCGTGCAAACGAGCGACCATAGTCAGGAGGACCCGCAGGGCTGGAGCATCGTCACCACTGCTCGCCCGACACCAGAGCAGACGGCAGCCCTCTCCCTGCAGTGGTCGATTGTGCGTCACGTGAAGTCCAACGCGATCGTCATTGGCACCAGCGAGCGGCTTCTGGGAGTCGGAGCGGGCCAAATGAATCGTGTACGGTCGGTTCGGTTGGCCTTGGAGCAGGCGGGCGAGCAGGCGCGGGGAGCGGTATTGGCGAGCGACGCGTTCTTTCCCTTTCCCGACAGCATCCACGTGGCCGCCGACGCCGGCATCCGGGCCATCGTGCAGCCGGGGGGAAGCAAGAAGGATGCCGACGTGATTGCCGCCGCCGACGAGCGGGGAATGGTCATGGCTTTCACCGGCGTGCGGCATTTCCGGCACTAGAGAAACTTCCCATGTGGCGCGATGCGTCTAAAATGGGCACAGTGAGGCAATCCGCGTGAAAAACCAGAACGACCTGATTATCAGCATCGTCGCCATCGTCCTGTCCGCGATCTTGGTGATCGTGTGGTGGCAGACCGCGCCGACGGTGGTCAAGCCGGCTGAGCCCGAGCAGCCCCAGAACACTCCGATCGCCCTGCCGACCGCAAGCGTCGTCTACACCAACGCGCTCCCGGCCAGCAATCCCGGTGGCGGCGGCTTCGGCCCCGGCGGAGGAGGAGGAGGCCCCATGGGAATGATGGGAGCCGGCGACATGGCGGCTTCTGGACCTGGTGGCGGCGCATCGCCCGCCGGCTTCTCTTCCGCAGGCCCGGCAGGCGCCGGCGGTGGCGGAACTAAGCCCATGCCTCGGCTGGGCGCGGCTCCTTAGGATCGCACGACCTACAAGATCGATCGGGGCCGTTGGCAAGTTGCCAACGGCCCCTTCTTTAACGCATACTCTCGCTAGATTCCACTGGTCTTCTCCGGAGCCTCTTCATGCCGACGCCTACCGTGCTCAACGTGGGTTTTTACAACTTTGTCCTGACTGAAAAGATCGTCGCTCTCGTCAGCAGCGAGTCGGCTCCTATGAGGCGACTCATTCAATCCCTGCGCAAGACCGGGAACCTGATCGACGCCACTCAAGGCCGTCGCACGAAAGCCGTCATCTTTACCACCGCCAATTCCATCATCCTATCGGCGATCTCTCAGGAGACCCTAGCGAAAAGGCTCACAACGGGCGAGATTCTGGTTGATGAGGAGTAACGAGCGGGGTCCGTTCTGGAAAGGCCTTCTCAACCGTTTCGGCCGCGACATCGGGATCGACTTGGGCACTGCGAACACCTTGGTGCATGTCGCGGGCCGTGGGGTGCTTCTTCGGGAGCCGAGCGTCGTCGCCATCAACCGGGATACCGGCGAGGTGTACGCAGTCGGTGAGGAGGCGAAGCGCATGCTCGGCCGCACCCCGGCCAACATCGTCGCCATCCGGCCGCTCAAGGACGGGGTCATCGCCGATTACGACCAGACCGAGAAGATGCTCAGGTACTTCATCGGGAAGGTCTCGCGGCGCATGTTCATGCGCCAGACGGTCGTTGTCGGCATCCCAAGCGGTGTCACCGAGGTCGAGCGCCGAGCGGTCATCGAGGCCACCAAACGCGCGGGCGCCACGCAGGCTTACGTTATCGAGGAGCCCATGGCCGCCGCGATCGGGGCGGGGCTTCCGATCGAGGAACCCATCGGCAGCATGATCGTGGACATCGGTGGCGGCACGACGGAGGTTGCCGTCATCTCCTTGGCGGGTATCGTGCACACCCGCTCGCTTCGCATCGCCGGCGACGAGATCGACGAAGCGATCAGCGCCTACATCCGCCGAGCCTACAACCTTTACATTGGAGAACGCACCGCCGAGCAGGTCAAGATCGAGATCGGCAGCGCCTTTCCCCTCGAGCAGGAGATGACCATCCAGGTCAAGGGCCGCGATCTCGTCACCGGCCTTCCCAGAAGCGCGGTCATCAGCAGCGATGAAGTGCGAATGGCCATCGCGGAGCCTCTCAACGCAATCGTCGAGGCGGTCAAGCTCACTCTGGAGGCCACGCCTCCGGAGTTGGCAGCCGATGCCATGAACAACGGCATCGTAGTCGCCGGCGGCGGCGCGTTGCTTCGGGGCATCGACCTCTTGATCGCGAAGGAGACCGGCATGCCCGTGCACATCGCTCGGGATCCGCTGAGTTGTGTGGTGCTCGGCACCGGCAAGGTCGTCGAAGCCATGCACGAGAATCCCCAGATTCGAAAGATGCTGGAGCGATCATCGAAGACCTGAGACATCCTGTCCGAGACTGGCTCCTGCTCATCCTCCTCTGCGTAATTGGGGGATTCTTGGGCCGCCTGCAGACGCAGGCTCGCAAGGCCGGCGAGGCGGATCCTCTCACGCGCATCTCGCACGAGGCTACGCGCCCCCTCGCGCTTGCAATGGCAGGAGGAGTAGACGGCGTGCGCGACTTCTTCGGTGGGGTCTTCGGAGCCCGAGCCCTCAAGCATGAGAACCAGCGCCTCAGGGAGATCGCCCGGGCGCAGGAACTCTATGTCGAGACGGTGGAGCGGTTGGAGCGGGAGATCGACCGGCTACGTAAGGCGGTGGGACTCGGACCCGTGATGGGACGTCAACCGATCGCCTCGCAGGTGGTCGGTTACTTCCCCACCGAAAACCGCATCACGATCATCGGTGGCAAAGACCGCGGCTTCGGGGTGGGCATGGCGGTTACCACGGGTGTCGGCATGATCGGCGTGATCCAAAGCGTCGAGTCCCGCATGTCGCAGGTCACCTTGCTTTCATCGCCCAAACCCTTTACGATCGGGGCGCTGGTGCAGCGCAATCCGCCGCCGGCCGGCTTGCTGCACGGTGAGTCGACGGAGGTGCTGATTCTCGACCTGGAGCGGTTCCAGGCACAAGTGGAGATCGGAGACCTGGTCGTCACGAGCGGGTTCTCCGAGACGATCCCCCGCGGGATCCCGATCGGCCGGATCGTGCACATCGAGAACAACCCGGCGTTCGGCACCCGCCGGGCGCAGGTGTTTCCGCTGGTTCAGATCGGCGCCGTGCGCGAGGTGTTCGTGCTGCGGTGAGAACCGTTCGGCTCGTGTTCGTTGGCGGGATCCTGCTGTGGTTCTTGGGGGCGTGCCAGCAGACCCTCCCCCACCGGCTCTCGATCTTCGGCGCTCGACCGGACTTCTTGTTGATCCTGGCGACGACCCTGAGCCTCCTGACGAGCCGCGCAGGAGGTGGCATCGTCGGCTTCTTTTCGGGCCTCGCTCATGGCGCAATCGCTGGTGCGAACCTGACCCACTACGTCATCTCGCGGGCCCTCAGCTCCTTCGCCGTTTCCTGGGTCCGCGCCCTCTCTTCGGAGCCGAGCGCGCTCGGGGTGGCGCTCTACGCGCTCTTCCACACACTTGCCGCCCAACTGCTCCTCATGTTTCTGATCGCTCCCCAGAATCTGGCCCAGTTCCTCGGGGATACAATGGGGACGGCGTTGTACAACGGTGTCCTCGCGATTCCCCTGTACGCGCTCCTGAAGAGGGTCGTCGGCAAGCGTGAGCGCTAGCCGGTACAGGGTATGAGCAAACACATCAACGTTCTTGAAATGGCCCGCGAACAGCTCGCCGTGGCCGCCCGTTATCTTGACCTTGACGAAGGTCTTCACGCTGTCCTCGCGCAGCCAAAGCGACAGCTCATCGTTCACTTCCCGGTCGTGCTCGACAACGGAGAGGTACAGGTCTTCGAAGGCTATCGCGTGCAACATAACGCCAGCCGGGGCCCCACCAAGGGCGGCATTCGGTACCACCCCGACGTCGACGTCGACGAAACCACCGCCCTGGCCATGTGGATGACATGGAAGTGTGGGGTCGTCAATATCCCTTATGGCGGCGCGAAGGGCGCCGTGAAGGTCGACACCAAGCAGCTCTCCAAGCGGGAGCTCGAGAAGCTGACCCGCCGATTCGTCACTGAGATCAATATCATCCTCGGCGAGCGCAGCGACGTTCCCGCGCCCGACATCGGCACCAATCCCCAGGTGATGTCCTGGATCATGGACACCTTCTCCATGCATGCGGGCCACACCGTCCCGGGAGTCGTGACCGGCAAGCCAATCGAGCTGGGCGGATCAGAGGGTCGCGTGGAAGCGACCGGTCGGGGCGTAATCGTGGCGTTGGAGGAGGCTGCCAAGTCTCGGAACCTGGATCTCGGCGGCGCGAAAATCGTCGTGCAGGGGTTTGGCAACGTGGGATCCGTCGCGGCGCGCATTGCCGAGGAATCGGGAGCGACCGTCATCGCCGTGAGCGACGCCCGGGGCGGAATCCACAATCCGAACGGCCTCCCAGTCTCCGAGCTTGCCAGGCGTTACTCCGGGCGCGAAGGCGGAATCGCCGAATACCGTGACGCCGAGCCGATCTCCAACCAGGACATCCTGGAGCTGAAGTGCGACGTGCTGATCCCGGCAGCGATCTCCGCCCAAATCACATCCGACAACGCCGACAAGATCCAGGCGAAGCTGATCGTGGAAGGAGCGAATGGTCCGACGTCTCCGGAAGCCGACCACATCCTGTCCGACAAAGGCATCCTCGTAGTCCCGGACGTCCTGGCCAACGCCGGCGGGGTGATCGTGAGCTACTTCGAGTGGGTGCAAGACCTGCAGAACTTCTTCTGGGAAGAGAACGAGGTCAACAACAAGCTGACCCGAATCATGCGCTACTCGTACCAGGCAGTCGAGGCTATGATGCGTGCCCACAAGACCGATATGCGGACGGCTGCCTACATCATCGGCGTGAAGCGAGTAGCCGAGGCAACCACCACGCGCGGCATCTACCCCTAGATAAAGGAAGTGGCGTGAGCGGCCGAGCCGGGCCCTCCGATGGGCGATCAGTTTTGAAGTTCGAGCCCGGTTCGAGCCGCGCGCCAAGAGAATCATCGGTGCTCCACGTACGGCCATTCCCGGTCAGTCTTGTGCAGCTTTTCGCAACACCAGCCGTTCTCGAGCGAGCGGATTCCTTCAGCCCGTGTCCACAGAATTGGGTTCAAACGAACCAGCGGGAGCCTCCGTCGAAAGCATTACCTAAGGAGGAGCCAGTGGCCAAGAGAGAGAAAACCAGCGGCTCGAGCTCAATCAGGATGAGCAATCCTGAGGTGCTGCACTTGTCCGTGCAGATGCTTCGTGAATGCGGCTTCACCGTGGAGGAGAACTCCGACGAGCTGCAGGCGACGATCATCACGCCGGGCGAAGCGGCTGAAAGCCAGGAAGGCACCCAGGCAGCGGCCTAGGGGGGACTAGCGTTTAGCGATATACGGCGCGGCTCAAGGGGCCGCCGGTGGCTAAGTCTGGTCCCCCTCTATTCTGACTTAGTCGCCGCGCCGGGCGGAAGGTTCCTCTTGCCCCCTTGTGGATGAAACCGCGCGTAGTGGTTCGCCAGAGGGTCGAGCCCAAAGTCGCTGTTTCTATCCCGCCAGACCACGTGGATGTGGTTGCCGTCGTCTTGGGTGCAGTCAAACTCGATGATCAGCGTTCGGCCCAGAATCCGGTAATAATGCCGGCCTCCTTTCGCGACCGGTCCCATCCAGGCGACCACCAGGTTATCCAATCCCTCGCGGCGCAAAGTGTCCAGCCGCCGCTTCTGCTCGGACTCCGATTGCACTTCAGCATGAGCCTCCAGCAGCCGCTCAAGCGCCTCGCGGGATCTCGGCGCGAGACCCTTTACCGGTAGGCCTGACCGATCATCCAGCCTCGCCCGACTCGAGTTCGTCGTCAGGATGTCGCCGGGCGCCCGTTCGGCCACCACGGCCCGAGAGCGCTCCTCGGAGGTGAGCGTCTCCATAAACGCGAAAGCCAGGTCTTGCTCCTTTGAGAGCGGCCGCAACTCGAGCCTGCCCGCTACCGGCGCGCGTGCCGGGTGGGCTCCCAGGAACTGGGGGGTGCTCGACACGAGACGCCCTTCGCGGTAGGCGAACGTGAGCGACAGGTGATGCCCTTCGTAGCGCCACACCCAGGGGCGGGCCCTATCGGGCTCCCCAAAGAACATGAACCAATAGCGCTCCGGATCGCGGCCCGGGTTGCCCCTCTCCATCTCCCGCAGAATGGGCTCCAGCTCCCGAATCTGCTCGATCTTAGTGTAGCCTGCGCTGCTCAAGCTGGCACGAAGCAGCTCGTGAGCGGCCTTCCGCTGCTCGGGGGATAGCGCCGCCCACGACACCCCAGGCCGTCGCCCAGGCGTGTAGCTCCACACCGTCTTGGCCGGGTGATCGTACGCGAGCACCGCCTGGGCGCGCTGTTCGGGCATCAGCGTGTCCAGGAAGGCTCTGGCGCTTCCATCGGAGGAGACGCGCGTCCCTTGAGCCGTCAGCAGGTGCATCGCCACGATCGCCAACCCGAGCTTCATGCCCCATTATGGGTGTTCGAGGAACACCCCGCACCACGTTAAGTCCAAGTTCCTACAGGCATGCCTGCCTGCAAGGAGAGAGTGACCGATGCTTTGGACAGTATTGCTCGTTGTATTGCTTTTGTGGCTTTTGGGCTGGCTCGTCTTCCCAGTCGCCGGCGCCTTGATCCACATCCTGCTCGTTGTCGCCGTGGTCGTGCTGATTCTGAGCCTGCTGAGGCCCAGAAGAGTGCTCTAGCGGTAGGCTGATTCGCCCGGTCGCCCCACGAGCTCAATGCTCGTGGGGGACCTGGTTCGGCTCCTGCGCCTCCATCGTTCCTTCCTCCGAGGCCATCATCATCGTCGGGGTCAAGTAGCCGTCCGCCATGGATTTTTCCGGATGGTTGGCCGCGCACGGCGTCCCGAACTTGGGTTGCGCGTACGGCAGAGTGGTGGCCCCCCGCGCAAGAATGTGATTTTGGTTGCCGCCGTCCCAGTTGGTGTAGCTGCGGGCGTTGCAGTAGTGGCAGACGAGGGCGCGGCGCATACGGGTCGTGGAGCGGTTGGTGAGCGATCGATGCAGCACGTGTCCGCCGAAGAACGCCACGTCTCCCGCTTCGAGGATGCACGGCTCCTCGACGTCCCGATACCGGTGCGCCACCGGCCGCAGCTCATTCTTCAGGTCCTCGTCGTCGTTGCAGTGCCCGCCCACGCCTGAGACGCAAGGGATGTCGCTCAACTCCCAGTGGCCGTAGCCATAGCCATGCCGGGGTGGATAGATCGGCTCTACCTGACTGCCCTTGCACATCCAGAGGCATCCGTTCTCGGTATCAGCCCGTTCGAGTGCCATCCAGGCGCCGCATAGCGTGTCCGGGAAGGTGGGGATGTAGTAGGTGTCCTGGTGGTAGCCCTGGCCCTGGCTTCCCGGCGCCTTGATGAACAGCATCGTTTGCATCGCCAGCACGTCCGGGCCGATCAGCGCCTCCAGCACATCCAGCACCCGCGGATGGAGCATGTACCGCTCCTGAATCTCGAGGTGTCGGTGCAGCATGTGAATGCGCAGAATCCTCTTCTCCAGTTCGTCCGGGCTCGCGCCCGGGGGAGGCGCCTCCAGGCCCGGCACTTCCACGCGGCCGTACATGAGGTCCTCCGAGTGCTGCAAGAGCTCCTCGACCTCGCGCTGGGACAGCAACCCACGTACGACGAGATAGCCGTCGCGGCGGAAGCTGCGGTATTCCTCCACGCTCACCCGATACCGCTGGACCGTCCTTTCGCCTACTGACGCCATACGCTCATTCTGACGTCGATCCGCTTCGATTGGGCGGCGCTAAGCTAGAAGGTCCAGCGTCGGATCTGGTTCTGCCAGGCCTTCGTCGGCGGGCATGGTCACTTCCTGCGCTGGTTCGACCTCTGGCTGTTCCACCGGTGGCCAAACGACCCCACGGGCGGCCTGGCTCACTGCCGGCCCGATCTTTTGGCCGGCTGATCGAGCTTCCATCTTCGCGGCATGCACCGCCTGCGCCACCATGCTTCCTCGATTGTCGATGTTTCCGAACTTCATCGCACTTTCACCTCGTAAAGCAACCATCGGCAATCTCGACAGCCATACCAGCCGGGCAAATTGCCGGGTTCACCCAAAGGGGCCGGCCAAAAGACCCCACCCATGCTGATCCCAGCAATCATAATGGGGACAATCCGCCACCTAGAGGTTCGATGAATTGACTCCACTTTTGACCGCAATCGTCATCGCGACGGCTCCGCAGGCCGATCAGCCCATGGAAGTGCGCCTGATGCGCTACCCCGCGATCCATGGAGAGCGAGTCGTTTTCACCTACGCAGGAGATCTTTGGATCTCCTCGACCCGGGGCGGCTTGGCTCGGCGTCTGACGACGCACCCAGGCGAAGAACGCAACGCCAGGTTCTCTCCGGACGGCAAGCAGATCGCCTTCACCGGCACCTACGATGGCAACCCGGACGTCTTCGTGGTCGACGCCGACGGCGGAGAGCCGAAGCGGCTGACCTTCGAGCCTGAAGTCGACCTCGTGCTGAACTGGACGCCCGACGGCAAGATCGCCTACGCCAGCAGCCACGGCAACACCTTTACGATGCGACTGTGGCTGGTGAGCCCTCAGGGAGGCCTGCCCAGGCCCACTAACGTGCTCGAGGTCACCGACGGCAGCTTTTCCCCCGACGGCAAGCGGCTGGCCTACAACCGCAACAACAGCCACAACTACAACTGGCGCCGCTACCGAGGCGGCACCCAGGGCAAGATCGGTATCTGGAACTTCGACGACTCCAGCTACACGCTGCTTCCTCACGGCCGTGAAAACTCCTGGCAGCCCATGTGGATCGGCGACCGCATCTACTTCATCAGCGACCGCACCCAGAACACCCGCAACATCTGGAGCTACGGGATCAACGACAAGCGGCTCGTTCAGCACACGAAGTTCAGCGACGCCGACATCAAGTGGCCCAGCACCGACGGCAAGACCATCGTCTTCGAAAGGAACGGCTTCCTTCACACGATGGACGTCGCTTCCGGGAAGGTGGATACCCTGTCACCCAGGATCGCCACCGACGCGCTGGCCGCCCGGCCAACGCTCCGCAATCTCACCCCATGGATCCAGAGTATCGATATCTCGCCAAGCGCGAACCGGCTGGTCGTTTCCGCACGTGGCGAAGTGTTCAGCGTTCCGGCCAGGGCCGGCGAAACCCGCAACATGACTCGCACGAGCCAGGCACGAGAGCAGCGGGCGGTCTGGTCGCCCGACGGTCGCACCATCGCCTATCTCAGCGACGTCACCGGCGAAGTGCAGATCTACACTCAACCCCAACTCGGCGGCGAGCCCACCCGGGTACGGACGGACGCAAGCCATAAGATCCGGACCGTCGCCTGGTCGCCCGATAGCAAGATGCTGAGCTACACGACGGCGACGAACGATCTGTATGTGCTCACCCTGGAGGGTGGCGCCGCGCAAAAGGTCTTCACCGGCCGCTTCAACAATGCCGAGAACTACGAGTGGTCGCCTGACAGCCGTTGGATTGCCTACCTGGATGCGGGGGAGAATCTCTTCACCAGGCTCTACTTCTACGAGGTCCCCACCCAGAAGTTGACTATGGTCACCGAGGGGTACTACCGGGACGACAACATCAGCTTCGACCTGAACGGCCGGTACCTCTATCTGGTTTCCTCGCGCACGATCAACCCGGTGTTTGGCGACTTCGACTTCAACCTGCAGACGCAAAACGCGCAGCGGCTCTACGTGATCCCGCTCGCCAAGGACTTGCCGAACCCGCTGCTTCCACCCGTCGACGAAGAGCCGGCCGGGCAGGAAGGCACACGCCCGACCCAGCCCACTCAGCCTGGTCAGCCGGGTCAGCCGGGTCAGCCGGGGCAGCCGGCCCCGCCCCAGCCTCAGACCCGCGAAATGAGGGTCGACCTCGATGGACTGGCCGACCGAATCCTGCCCCTGCCGTTGCCTTCCGGCAGTTACCCGTTCATCCTCGGCCTCGACAACGAGTTGCTCTTCATGAGCAGCGGCACGATCAGCGTTTTCCGGTTCGCCAACCGCCAGAAGGAAGACCTCGGCTCCGCGGCAGGCATTTCCCAGATCGCTTGGACGCCGAACCGGCAGAAAATGGCCTACTTCACCGGTCAGGTGCTGGGCATCGTCGACATCCGACCCGGGTTCCAAGTCGGCCAAGGCCGCGTCGACACCGGAGGCGTCGAGGCCGTGATCAACCCGCGCGACGAATGGCGCCAGATCTTTTGGGAGGCGTGGCGCTGGCAGCGTGACCGCTTCTATGACCCACAAATGTTGGGCCTCGACTGGAACGCGATCGGGCGCCAGTACGAGAAGTTCCTGCCACACGTGGCCCACCGCAGCGACCTCAACTACGTGCTGTCGCTGATGCTTTCCGAGCTGGGAACTTCCCACGCGTACGTGCAGGGCGGCGACATGGGTGTGGGCACCCAGCCCATCCCGATCGGCAAGCTCGGCGCCGACTATGAGGTGGTCGGAGACTACGTCCGCTTCAAGAAGATCTATCCCGGCCTCAGCTTCGAGGAGCCACGCCGTGGTCCCTTGGGCGAGCCTGGAGTCAATGTGAAGGAGGGCGAGTATCTGCTGGCGATCGACGGGGTGCCGGTCCGAGCCAACGTCAACCCGCACAGCCTGTTGCTCAACAAGGTTGGCAAGAGCGTCGTGCTCACCGTCAACGACAAGCCGAGCATGGATGGGGCCAGGAAGGTCCGCGTCCGGCCCATCGGCAGCGAAAACGAGCTGCGGTACATCAGTTGGGTCGAAGACAACCGGCGGAAGGTCGCCGAGATGTCTGGCGGCCGCATCGGCTACATCCACGTGCCGAACACGTCGTTCCAGGGCTTCGTGGAGTTCATCAAGGGCTTCTACAGCCAGGGAGACAAGCAGGCCGTCATCGTAGATGAGCGCTTCAACGGCGGCGGCATGATCCCGACGATGTTCATCGAGCTCCTCTCTCGGCAGCAGCGGACGGCCTTCGTGCAACGAAACGGTGCCGACGTGTCCTTCCCCACGAGCGCGCTGCCCGGACCGAAGGTGATGCTCGTGAACGAGTACGCCGGATCGGGTGGCGATATGCTTCCCTGGCTCTTCCGGGAGGCGCGTCTCGGACCGCTTATCGGCACCCGCACCTGGGGCGGCCTTGTCGGCATCACGGGCTCTGCGCCCTTGGTCGACGGAGGCGGCGTGACGGCGCCCGAGTTCGGCCTGTACGATCGCCAGACCGGCCAATGGATCGCCGAGAATACTGGCGTCGATCCCGACATCGAGGTGGATGCCCGCCCGGACCTGATCGCCAGAGGCCGCGACCCGCAACTCGAACGGGCGGTGGAGTATCTGATGGCTGAGTTGAAGAAGCCCCAGCCTCAGTTCCGACGCCCCGGGGGATTCCCGACGGTACGGCCCCCGCAGTAGGCCCGAACCACCACAGAGCCCGAGCCGCTCGCTCGGGCTCCGATTCCCTCTCTCTTCAAGCGTCTGGGATCATTGAGCATGTCACGAGAGGGTGCACGTCGTGTTTCAGCAATGCGAGCAGATGCTCGAAACTTAGCTTGAGGGGTACCCTCGAACCTGCATGGAGTGCGGGCACATCGGGGTCGACGAGAGCGGCAAAGGCGACTTCTTCGGCCCCCTCGTCGTGGCCGCATGCTATGTCGGCCCGGAGCACCTTGCCGAGCTGGAGGGCGTGCGCGACTCGAAGAAGCTCACCGACCCGGTCGCGCTCAGGCTCAGCGACGTCATCCGGCGCGTTTGTCCCCACTCCGTGGTCGCGATCGGACCTGCGAAGTACAACGAGCTCT
This sequence comes from Fimbriimonadaceae bacterium, assembly GCA_035540435.1. GTDB lineage: Bacteria > Armatimonadota > Fimbriimonadia > Fimbriimonadales > Fimbriimonadaceae > DATLGQ01. The sequence goes on along the minus strand of DATLGQ010000232.1, from coordinate 960 downwards.
ACGCCAAGTTCCGTAACCTCAACCGTCTGCTCGCATGGGGCCACGCCCGGGCCATCGAGAACGTCCTCGAGCTGGAGCCTTGTGAACTGGTGATCTCCGATCAGTTCGCCGATCCAGCCGGGCTCAAGCGACAGCTGTTCGAGAAGGGCCGCACGATCGAGCTGAGGAGCATGGTGAGAGCCGAGGCCGACGTAGCCGTGGCGGCAGCCTCCATCCTCGCCAGAGCCGAGTTTCTGCGGAGGCTCAAGCGACTCGGTGAGAGCTTTGGCACGGAGCTGCCCAAGGGCGCTTCGGCTGCTGTCATCGCGGCCGGACGCCGTTTTGTGGAGCGGCACGGGGCTCCCAAGCTGGCCGAGGTGGCCAAGACTCACTTCAAGACCTATGCCGACGTCTTGACGGGCTAGCTACTTCGTTTCGCGGAACTTCAGGATCTCGGAGTTGATGCAGTACCGTAGACCCGTGGGCCGTGGGCCATCCGGGAAGACGTGTCCCAGGTGCCCGTCGCAGCGCGCGCACAGCACCTCCAACCGAACCATCCCGTGGCTGCAGTCGGTCTTGGTCCAAACGACGTCTTTCGCCACCGGCTGGAAGAACGACGGCCAGCCGGTGCCTGAATCAAACTTCGCGTCGCTCCTGAAAAGGTCGAGACCGCACCCCACGCACGAGTAGATGCCCTTCTTCTTGTTGTCCACGAACACGCCGCAAAAGGCGGGCTCCGTGCCCTGGCTGCGGAGGATGCGGTACTGCTCAGGCGTCAGCCGCTTCTTCCACTCAGACTCGGTGAGCACCAACTTGTCCTTGCGCTTGGGGCTGACTTCGTCCGCCCTGATCTCCACACGTTGAAATCCCTGAAGCGCCAGCGAACCGGCTAGCGCGATGCTCGCCAAGAGCCACTTCATGCCTTTCATTCTACGCCTGCCGCGCCAAGGGATAGCGCGCGTGCTGGCAATAACACGAAAC
>DATLGQ010000231.1:0-3203 GCA_035540435.1 Fimbriimonadaceae bacterium | reverse complement strand
GTGAAGATCGATCCGGACGCCCCTGCCGATACGGTCAAGGTCGCCGCGCGTGGAGAACTGCAGCTAGCTGTTCTCATCGAGACGATGCGGCGGGAGGGCTACGAAATGCAGATCTCCAGGCCGCAGGTCATCTTCAAACGTGGCGACTCTCGTGGCATTCCGCTCTCCGGCATGGGTGCCGAGGGTGGCTCGCCCTCGAACAAAACCGACATCCTGGAACCCTATGAACTGGTGACCCTGGAGTTGCCCGAGGACGCGGTCGGGTCGGTGATGGAGGACCTCAGCCGGCGGAAGGGCGAGATGCTGGACATGGCGCGGCTCGAGAACGGCAGCTCGCGCCTGGAGTACTCGATTCCGACTCGTGGCCTGATCGGATTCCGCTCCAACTACCTCACGATGACTCGCGGCCTGGGCATCATGGCGTCGCTCTTCGACGGCTACAAGCCCTACCGCGGCGAAGTGGCAAGCCGCACCCAGGGCTCGTTGATCGCCAAAGATCCGGGCAAGCTCACCCGCTACGCTTACGAGGACATCCAGGAGCGCGGCATCCTCTTCTATCCGGTCGGCACCGAAGTCTACGGCGGCATGATCGTTGGCGCCTGCAGCCGAGACGAGGACATGATCGTCAACGCCACCAAGGAAAAGGCCGCGACGAACATCCGTTCCTCGACCTCCGAAGCGACGACCGTGCTGGACCCGCACCGCGAGTTCTCACTCGAGCAGGCTCTGTCTTGGCTGCGCGATGACGAGTTGCTCGAAGTCACCCCGAAGCAGCTACGGTTCCGTAAGAAGGTGCTCGATCACTCGGAGCGACGAGTGGCCGAGCGGCGCTCGGAAGTGGCGGTGTGAAGAGTGAGGTGAGGCGTAAGGGGTAAGGGGCCTAAACTTCAAACTCGAAACTCTAAACTCCCATCAGTGCGTCCAGCAGCTTCTCCGGTCCATGCCGGACCGGGTCCGACGTCGGCAGCCCCAGTTCCGCCTCCAATTCCTCAACGGCTCGCGCCGCATCCGCTTCGCTCAAGTGCGCGGTGTTGAGAGCTACGCACGACGTGCGCGGACGCGGGAAGGTGCCCACAGCCTCGGCCAAGTCCTCGTAGAGCCGGATGTACGGCGCCAGCGGCGGGATCGCGACGGACGTGTCGCGTCGCAAGTGTGTCTGGCCCGCCCGGTGACAGAGCACCAGGTGGGTGGGACAGGAGCCCCGCAGCAGCGGCAGATTCGCGCTGGAGGCCGGGTGGCATAGGGCGCCCTGGCCCTCTATCAGAACCAGCTCCGCCTCCGGCTCGGCCAGCACTTCCCGCTCGATGGCCCCGCTGGCGTAGTCGACTCGAATGGCATCGAGCGGCACGCCGCGTCCGGTCAAGGTGATGCCGATCTGGCCGGTGGCGACGAAGGCGCTTCGGATGCCACGATCAAGCGCCAGACGATGGATCTCCAAGCCCGCTGTCATCTTTCCGATCGCCATGTCGGTACCGATGAGCAGAGCCCGTCGGTTCGACAGGTGCCGCGCGGCGCCGGTACCGGTGCTAAGGCCTGTCGGCTCGACCCGAATATCCCAGATGAACTGCCCTTCCGATAACCCTGGGTAGCGAGGCGCAAGCAAGTCGTGCAGGCCGTTGACGATGCTCATGCCCAGCTCCACGGCGCGGTCGATCACTGGCAGCCAGGAGGGCGGAATGAGGCCACCTGGCGGTGCGATGCCAAGAACGAGAGCATCCGCTCCCAGCACTCGCGCCTCCTCGATGGTCGCCACCACCGGAGCCGACCGCGGCGTCACGATCACCTCCCGAACGTCGTGTCCCGCGTAGTTCGAGTCGATGACGCAGGCCACCGGATTGGGCGAGTACCGCAGCACGCCGAAGCCCATCTTGCCGGCATCGATCGTCAGGGCATCCTGCATGTAGATAGCGAGCTTCTGATCACGCCTGAGCAAGGCAGGCTCCGTGTCCGGGCACATCCCGCGGCAAGACGACGCCATCGACCAAGTCGATGCCGCAGGCCGGGTCCGGGTTGAGATTCAGATGCGAATCGAGGTCGATGTGGTCGAAGAGGGCGCTGAGCGCGGCGCCCGCGCCGATCGCCACCGACGACTCGCTCATGCAGCCGATCATCGTCTTCAGTCCGTGCGCCCGAGCGGCCGCCACGATCCTGAGGGCCTCCGTGATGCCACCGCACTTCATCAGTTTGAGATTGACTCCGTCCACCTTGCCCGCCACCTTGGGCACGTCCTGGGAGAAGCGACACGACTCATCGACGAAGATGGGGAGCGGCCTGCCCGAGTAGAGCTCCCCGAGGCCCTCTTCGCCCCCTTCCACGAGTGGCTGCTCCACGTAGTCGACGCCACGATCCGCCAGCCAACGCAGCATGTGCTTTGCATCGGCCACGCTCCAGCCGCCATTGGCGTCGACTCGAAGCTTCACCCCAAAAGGGGCGGCTGCCTCGCGGGTCGCTTCGAAGCTCGTCTTGTCGGCTTCTATTCCATGCGGATTCCCCAGCTTGACCTTGAGGCACTTCGCGCCGGTGCTGGACAGAATGTCCGGGACCCGCTCCCGCACGACCTCGGGCGGATTGATCCCGATCGTCACGCTCGTCGGCACCGCCCGCCTGGGCAGACCCAAAAGCCGGTAGAGCGGCAGTCCCGCCTTCTTCGCCAAATGGTCCCAAATCGCCACATCAAGCGCCGCCATCGCAGGAGGGTCCACCTGTGCCTCCCTCATCCGCTCGTACACCGCGTGGGGAGACCAATCCCCGACCGTCGCAACCAGCGCTTCGAGCTGCCGTTGCCCGCGCTCCGCCGTCCACTCGGAGCCTGTCGCCGGACTGAGCTCGCCGATGCCGGTGACGGAACCCTCGCTGACCTCGACGAACAGGTTTTCGGAAGACGTCATCGTGCCCCGGCTGATCGCCAGCGGATAGAGCTTCTGAAGCTGGAGCTTGCGGAACCTGACCTGCATCGCGCGGAGCGTACCCGCGAGACTAGAGTCGCTTGAAGAACTCCACCATCGCTTTGGACGCTTCACCAGGATAGGCGTGGTCGCCGTCGGTCACGTACGTCTGCAACTCGATGCCACCCTTGCCCAGAAACGTGCTCAGGAATCCGGCCTTCTTCTGAGGCTCGGCCGGCGCGCCCATCGCCAACTTGATCCTCTCGATGCTCGACTTCTGGGTGGCGAAGGGCACGAGGCGGTCGTTCTGTCCGGCGA
>DATLGQ010000230.1:0-9984 GCA_035540435.1 Fimbriimonadaceae bacterium | reverse complement strand
TTATGCTCCTCGAAGATCTTCTGCAGGTGCGGAAACTCCGCACGGCAGGCTCCTCACCCATAGAACCAGAAGTTCACGAGCAGGGCCTTCTTGCCCTTAAGCGCTTCGGAGAGCGAGACGGTGCCACCGTTGGGTGTGGGTAGGGTCCAGTCAGGTGCTGGATCGCCCACCTTCACGAGCTTGGCGTTGTAGTCCGGCTGCTCGTAGAGCTTCTGACCGGCCGCAGGCTTGAACGCGAAAACCGTCTTGGGAACGGTCGCGTTGAGCTTGATGTTCGAGAGCGTGTTGACCTGCACGCTCTCCTGTCCCCCCGGGCCGGGCATCCTGATCTCGGCCCGATAGATCAGGCTGTCCTTCTGCCCGATGGCGAACGTGGTGGTGCGGGGCGGGTCGCTGTACTCGGCCTTCACCACGTCGCATACCGTGCCGCCAACGGTCTCGGTTCCTACGTAGGTGGTCTTCAAGCTCGACACCTTGGCCGCACCGCCGAAGAAGGCGTCCACTTCGCCTTCCCACATGCCCATCATCTCGGTTGGGTTCTTGTCGATCTCGTTCTTGAAGTAGTAGGGCCCGCCCTCGCTCGCCTGGTAGTAGGCGGTGCCGTCGGACACAAAGGTGGGTGCGCCGGCACCCTTCAGCTCCCAGCGGAAGAGGTTCGGCTTGGCGGCCGCGACCGTGCCTTTCCAGGTCATGGTCTGTGCGCCGGCCTTGTAAGTCGTGGTCACGTCGGCCGTGAAGCTCTTGGCGGCGTGAAGCTTGGCGAACGCCTTCTTGAGAATGGCGTCTGCCTTGGCATCGAGCGCGGTCCAGCCGCCGAGCGTCAGGCACGCTGCGACTGCCGCGAAGGTGAGAATGCGATGGCGTCTCTCCATGTCGCTACTGTACATCAACCGCTAGCTCCTTGCTCGTAGAATTGGCAGGGCGGGGCAGGTTCACCGTCTGCTTGGGACTTTCGGCCATGCAAAAAAAGGCCCCGGGTGCGACCGGGGCGAGATCATGACAGGGCTGATCTTCTTGCTCAGCCAAGTACGTCTCTTCCTGCCGCAAGCGGCGTGCCACAATGCCTCCGTGGAAGGTTTCACCACCCATTCCGGCAAGATCGCGGTGCTCGATCAGGACCACGTGGACACCGACCGCATCATTCCGGCTCGGTTCCTGTCGATGGTCACCCGCTCCGGTTACGGCGCGCTACTGTTCAAAGATGTGCGCTCGGACGACTTCCCGTTGGATCGGCCAGAGGCGCAGGGTGCCAGCATCCTCGTTGTAGGCACGAACTTCGGCTGCGGATCATCTCGGGAACATGCGGTGTGGGCTATTCAGCAGGCCGGCTTCAAGGCTGTTATCGGCAAGAAGACGCCGCAGAGCACCGCCTTCTCGGATATTTTCCGTGGTAACGCCGCCAATTGCGGGCTTCTCCTGATCGACCTCGACAGTCCGGAGCATGAATACATTGCCTCCCTGGGCTCCGGGGCGCGGGTCGAGGTGGACTTGCCGGATCAGGAGATTCGGGCCGGGAGCAGAGCCTTTCGTTTTGAAATCAACTCGGCCACCAAGGATGCGCTGGTGAGGGGCCTTGACTTGATCGGGACCACCTTGTTGCACGAAGGAGATATCGACGCATACGAGCACGAGCGGGGCCCCTTGGCTCCCAACCGCCTGTAAAATGCATTTAGATGCGTTGGGTTCTCTTGTTAGCGATCGTCTGGGCTGCGGGGTGTGGAGCCGCGGAGCCAAGCGGCACGGCTGAGCAGCCGGAGCCGGTTGTCCAGCGCGATGAGCCCGTAGAGCCCCCCTCTGCCGAACCTGAAATGCCGGCGAAGAGCTTCAAGGACCAGCGTATCCACCCCCTGAGTGAACTCGCTCGTGCGGAGATCAGGGCGGCCGGGAAACCACTCAAGGTCTGGGTGGCGGACACGGCGATCAAGCGGCAGGAGGGCATGATGTGGCTCGAGGACAAGGACGTGCCTCAAAACGAGGGCATGCTCTTCGTTTTCTCCTATGAGCAGCCTCTCAGCTTCTGGATGAGCAACACCCTCATTGCCTTGGACATCATCTACATCGATGAGTCGGGGAAGGTTGTGAGCATTGCGCAGGGCGAACCGAAGAGCGAGGAATCGCTGCCGGCCAAGGCGCCGGCCATGTACGTCCTCGAGATGAAGAAGGGCTCCGCCCAGCGGTTGGGGATCAAGCCTGGGTCGAAGATCGACATCCCCGCCGACCTGACCGCCAAGGACTGAGTGAGCTGGCGTGTGCTCGGGGTTAGGCCCCTGTCGCCCGGCGGTAAACTCGTGTCATGACGACTCTCAACCACGACATCGCCGACCTGAATCTAGCGGACGCTGGGAGGGAGAGAGTCGAGTGGGCCGAGAGGGACATGCCCGTCCTGAGGCTGATTCGCGAGCGCTTCGAAAAGGAGCAGCCACTGAAGGGGCAGCGGGTCACCGCCTGCCTCCACGTCACCACCGAAACCGCCAATCTCCTGAGGACCCTCAAGGCCGGCGGTGCCGAGGTCGCCATCTGCGCATCGAACCCCCTTTCCACGCAGGATGACGTCGCCGCCGCACTGGTCAGACACTACGGGGTTCAGACCTACTGCATCAAGGGCGAAGACCACGAGACCTATTACCGCCACATTCACCAGGCGCTCGACATTCGTCCGACCCTCACCATGGACGACGGCGCCGACACGGTCGGGGTCATCCACAATGATCGCCGCGAGTTGATCGACACGATCATCGGTGGCACCGAAGAAACCACCACCGGCGTCGTGCGCTTACGTGCCATGGCCAACGATGGCGTCCTCCAGTATCCGATCATCGCGGTCAACGACGCCGACACCAAGCATCTGTTCGACAACCGCTATGGCACCGGCCAGTCCACCCTCGACGGCATTCTGAGGGCGACCAATATCCTCTTGGCCGGACGAACCGTGGTGATCGCAGGCTATGGATGGTGCGGCCGCGGCGTCGCCATGCGAGCCAAGGGCATGGGCGCGCATGTGATCGTGACCGAGATCGATCCCACGAAAGCCATCGAGGCCGTTATGGATGGATTCCTGGTCATGCCCATGGTCGAGGCCGCGCCTTTGGGGGACGTCTTCATCACGGTCACCGGGAACAAGAACGTGCTCGACGCGAGACATTTCAGCCATCTCAAGGACGGCGCGATTATCTGCAACAGCGGCCACTTCAACGTTGAGATCGACATCCCGGTGCTCGCGCAGATGTCTTCTTCCCGCCGTACGACCAGGCCCTTCGTCGAGGAGTTCGTGCTGGGCTCGAAGCGCGTGTACCTGCTCGGCGACGGCCGCCTGATCAACCTTGCCAGCGCGGAAGGCCATCCGGCAAGCGTGATGGATATGTCATTTGCCAACCAGGCGCTCTGCAGCGAGTACATGGTGCAAAACCACGAAAGCCTCTCGAAGCAGGTCTATACGGTGCCGGAGCACATAGACAAGGAGGTTGCAGCGCTCAAGCTGGCCTCGATGGGTGTCCAGATCGACAAGCTCACTCCGGACCAGGAGGCCTACCTCAGCTCGTGGCAGGAAGGCACCTAGCGGCTCAGCCTGCCTTCGCCGTTTCCCAAAGACGATCCCATTCCTCGGCAGAGAGGTCGCGCAACGGACGTTCGGCCCGGCGCTCCATCTGCTGAAAGCGCTGGGTGAAGCGGTTAAGCATCTTGCGCAGCGCTTCTTCCGGCTCGACCTTCGCCCACCGTGCGATGTTCACGGCCGTGAACAGGAGGTCTCCCACCTCGTCCTCGATCCTGCCCCGATCGCCGCTGATGAGTGCCTCCCGAAGCTCCTGCTCTTCTTCGCGCAGCTTGTCCCAAACCGCCTCGAAGGCGGGCCACTCGAAGCCGCTGCGGGCCGCCCGCTTGCTCACCTCGTAAGCTCTCAGAAGGGAAGCCATGCCGGTCGGCACACCGGCAAGGATGGATCCGGGCTGTTCGCCCTTCTCCTGCTGCTTGATCCGGTCCCAATTGGCCAGCACCTCGGTCGCTGTCGCCGCCTCGGCATCTCCAAAGACGTGCGGGTGGCGGCGCACCAGCTTCTCAGCGATCGCACGTGCCACATCCTCGATGTTGAAGCCACCCGTGAGGCTCTCCATTTGGGCGTGCATCAAGGGCTGGAGAAGGAGGTCCCCCAGTTCCTCGAGCAGCCGCTCCGCCGAACCGGAATCGATCGCATCCAACACCTCGTAGGCCTCTTCCAGCAAGTGGCGCTTCAGGCTCTCGTGTGTCTGCTCTCGATCCCATGGGCAGCCACCAGGGCCGAGCAGCCGGTCGATCACGTAGACAAGGTCATCCAGCGCGCCGCCCTGGCCGAAGTCGAGGATGAGGCATCCTTCGGGCAAAGGCCCCTCTCCGAGGGGCTGCACCGACAACCCGTCCCGCTCCAGCATCTCGATCAGGACCGGGCCGGCTCCAACCACGAACAGGCAGGGCGCCGCGTCCAATCGCTCCCTTAGCGCGGGATCGAGGCCCGAAGCTCCTGGCGGGTCCAGCCGAACGACCTCGGCCACGAACTAGCCGCCCAGGCCCGAGAATTGGCGATAGATTCGGGCGAACTCGGGATTCTTGATATCGATCTTGGCCTTCGTCCGCATGTTGTTCAGGTCCTGCATCACGTTGTTACGCCCGATGCTCCGGTCGACCATGAGCCGCCTCCGGAGGTTCCGCCTCGTGCGCGCATCCAACGGCTGCTTGCTCTCTGCCTGAATGTCCTCGACGAAAAACCTGACGTGGGCCCCGTTGTTGGCAATCCAGGGCGTGGCCTGGCCGATTTTGGTTGCTTCGACCACGCTCCGGACGTTTTCATCCAGGCTTGCAACCGGGCGATAGCCGATGTCGCCTCCGGTCCCCTTAGAAAGGTCCTGACTATGCTTCTTGGCCACATCGGCGAACGCCATCCCGCCCGCCAGGTCCTTGTCAACCTCGGCCTTCTTCGATTCCTCGGTGAGCGCCAGAACCCGCAGCTTGTACCGCTTCGGGATGATGAACATGGTGGGATTCTTCTTATAGAAGTCTTCCAACTCCAGGTCGGTGATCGTGATGCCCTGGGTCTGCAGCTTGAACTGAGCCAGTTCGAGCCTCACCTGGTACTCCAGGTCGGCTTGGGTCATTCCCATGGTGGCAAGCTGCTCCAGCAGCTTCGCGTTCTCCTCCGACTTGACCTTGATCTCAGCCTGGATCTCGGCCGCCGTCGGCATGACGTTCTTCTCCTTGGCCAGCTGGAGCAGGAGTCGCTCGTCGATGATGCGCTGAATAGTCAGGAATCCCGGCGGGGCTTCCGCGAACTGGTTGCCCAGTTGGCGCCCAACGCCCGGAAGAAACTCCATCCGCCGGTAGTATTCGCCGCCTCGGATCTCTTCGCCGTTGACGGTCGCGATCACCCGGTTGGGATCAACCTGCGCAGAAGAGGTCGCGGCGATGGCGCAGACGGCAAAGAAAGTGGAAAGGAGCAGTGCGTTCTTCAAAAAGAATCCTCCGCAGCAGGTTCGTAGCTCATGATCAGACGGATCAGACTTCCCACGGCTACCTCCCGTACCAGTCTAGATACGGGAGAGCCGGGCCGAGTGATTCCACAAGATTACCGACCCGATGGGCGGGAGGCCGCTACTCCCCCATCACCTTGACAATCACCCGTTTGCGTCGCTGGCCGTCGAACTCCGCGTAAAACACCTGCTGCCAGGGCCCAAGGTCCAATCGGCCACGGGTAATGGGCAGGATAACCTGGTGGTGCAGGATCAGGTTCTTGAGATGGGCTTCGCCATTGTCTTCGCCCGTAGCGTGGTGACGGTAGTTTTTGCGCGGTGCGAGGTGATCGAGCCATTCCTTGATGTCCTCGATCAGCCCCGACTCGAGGTCGTTCACGTAGACCGCTGCCGTGATGTGCATCGCGCTGACGAGCACCATGCCCTCCTGCACTCCGGAGCGTGCGACGATGTCTGCTACCTGGCCAGTGATGGGCACGAGCTCCTCGCGATCCCTCGTCTCGAACTGCAGGTATTCGGTGTGAGCCTTCATGCGTCCTGCTGCCGATCTTGTAGGGCTAAAGCTTCATAAGCAGGTCGAGCCACCGTCTCCAAGCCTGGTCGCGAGCCTTGCTGTTGGCAGCCTGAGCATCGGGTTGCTCGCCAGCTCGCATAAATCCATGTCCCGCGCCTTCATAGATCACCGGCTCATACTTCTTACCCGCGGCCGACATCAACTTCTCACTCTCCGGGATCGTTGCGTTCACCCGGTTGTCGTTGCCCCCGTAGAACCCGTAGACGGGTGCCTTGATCTTTGCGATCGCCCCCGGTTCCGTGGGACCCGAACCGTAGAACACGAACGCGGCATCAAGGTCCCCCCGCTCCGTGGCGAAACGGAAGGATTGCGTCCCGCCCCAGCAGAAGCCCGCGACCGCCACCTTCCCGTTGGCGCTCGGGATCGACTTGCCGTACTCGACGGCTGCATGCAGATCGCCCGTCACCTGTGCCCCCGGAAGCGCCGACATAGCCTCCCGGGCCTTGCCTGCGTCCGGAAAATCCACCGTTCGCCCGCCGCCGGGGCCCATTCCTGAGAGAAAGTCGGGCGCAATGGCTATGTACCCCCGTTCCGCAAGCTGGTCCGCGACGCTCTGCACCCAGTCCGTCAAGCCCATGATCTCGTGGATCAGCACGACGACCGTGGCCTTGTCCTTCTTCTCCGGATACACCACGAATGCCTTCACCGTGCGGGAGCCGGCCTTGAGATCGACCCACTCCTGATGACGGGGCGACTCCTCCAGTCGCTTCTTGGCCCAGTCTTGGCCCTGGCTTACAACCGACACGGCCAGAGCGGCACAGATCACTAGTGTTCGCATGACAATCTCCCACTGATGCTTTCTAGGCGGTCCATTCTGGGCTCCGGAAACTACTTCTTGGTCGCGGTCTGCACCTGCTTTTGCAGCATTTGCTCGACGCCCGGGTCCTCGGCATGGAAGGTTAGGGCGTATGCATCGTCGCCGGTTCGGTCGATCGTCAGCATCACGTTGAGGTGCTTTCCTTCGTGGTGGAGGTGAAGGTTGCCCGATTGCGGCTTGCCCTTCTCGATGGAGGTCATGGAGTCCAGCATCGACTTCAACTCGCTCGGATTGACTTCGCCGTGGCTCGACTGGGCCATCAGCGCCGTCATAAGGGTCCGAAGCTGAGCCTCCGTCACGGTCGCAGTGACATGGCCATGGTCGTGCCCCTCTTGCGAGCCGGCCGGAGGATTTGCGGAAGCGCCGCCCGTGACCGAGTTGGGACTCTCGTTCGGAGTCGAGGAAGCGGCTGGCTCTCTTTGTGGTGCTGAGTCTTCGGTTTTGGTCTCGCCGGAGCAGCCAGCCAGGATGAGGCCGCCGCAGGCGATGAGGGCAAGAAATCTCATAGCACATGATAGCCGCTGGAGCCGGGAACAGCCGGCGCGCTATCGCGTCTGCGATTGATATGAAAGTCAATTGGCGAACTGACGTAGACGATGCTCTTCGCGAGGCGCAGTCCTCCGGAAAGCCTGCCCTCCTCGACTTCAGCGCTGCTCCCGGCTGAGGCGCCTGTGTTCGGCTGGAGGCCGAATCCTACTCAGACGAGCAGACGGCGCGCTTCATCGAGGAGCACTTTGTGCCCTTCACGGTGAACTTGAACCAGCGCGCAGGGGTTTTCGGAAGGTTCGACGTCGCCTGGACGCCGACGGTGCTAGCGCTCTCGCGAAAGGGGCAGGAGCGGCTGCGGCTTGAAGGCTACCACGACCGCAAGAACTTCAACGCCTGGCTCCGGATGGCCCTGGGGCGCATTGCCTTTATGGGCAAGCACTTCGATGACGCCATCCGGTGGTACCGGGAAGCCGCCGCCACGGACTCGCAATACCAGGCCGAGGCGATGTACTGGCAAGCGGTTGCACAATACAACCAGAACCAAGATCCAGCCCCGCTCGTGCAGGTCGCGCAGGACCTTCATTCCCGCTTCCCAGGGTCGATTTGGTCGCTCAAGACGGAGGCGTGGATGCCCGAGCAGGACCAGCGCATGAGTGCGTGATCGCAGACCACAGGCCCTCAACTCCTCCCTCGAGAGGGTTCGTCTCTTAAGCGAGGAGTTGAGGAGCTAAGTTAAAGGCGGGAGCAATCTCGGGAACTGCCAAAGGGACGCGGCTACTTCTTCTCCCAGATCTCTCGGGTTTTCGCGACGTTGGCCGCGATGGACTCTGCGCGTTGACGAAGCATCGCGTTGGTGACGTTGCGATTTTCGATCGCAAGGCCCATCATCAGAAGCCCTCGGCTGGAAATGTAGAAGTGAGAGGGCTGCACCTTCGCGTTCTCCTTCAGAAGCAGCGCGTGCTTGTTGGAGCTATCTGGCTGGGCCTCGCCAAGGTTGACCGTATACCAAATGTAAGCGTTGTTGCCGCTGATCTCGGCGCCGATTGGAATATCCAGCTCATCTCGCACGAGGACGAAGGAGACCTTTTCCTCGCCGGGCGTGGTGACGATATCCTTCAGCTCGTATCCAAGCTGCTCCAGCATCGACCGAAGTTGCTTGCGTTCGAGCTGCGCATTCTGTTGTCGAGCGAAGCCGGCGATGATGAGAAAGAGGCTGAAGAGGGCCGCGAAGAGGACGAGTTTTCGCATAGCTCAAGTGTACATGAAGGTGCTGTTGCAGAGGCACTCTTCATGTGAACGAGTGGCTCTCTTCTGGGGTCAGATAAGCCATGGCAAAGTGCGACGTCTGCGGCAACGACTACGACAAGAGCTTTGAGGTGGTAATGGGAGGGCAACGCCACACGTTCGACTCGTTCGAGTGCGCGATCGAGCGGCTGGCCCCTCGGTGCGCCCACTGCGAGTGCAGGGTGATCGGACACGGAGTCGAATCCGGGGGCCGAATCTTCTGCTGCGCCCACTGCGCAGAGCACGAGGGAGTTGAGGGTCTGGTGGACCGGGTTGCCTAACAGCTAAGCTCAGGCGGTGGATTCGCCGCCCATCTTTCTCATCACCGGATCGCCCGCCACGGGTAAGTCCAGCGTGTCGCGGGAACTCATGCGCCGCTACCCCAGAGGGGTACACATTGAGTTGGATGCTGTTCGGGAGTGGGTCGTGAGCGGCATCTCTCACCCGATTGATTGGTGCGAGGAAACGACCGCCCAATTCGAGCTCGCCGAGGACGTCGCGACGGACGCGGCGCGGCGCTATCAAGGCGCAGGCTTCGCGGTGGCCCTCGACCACTGCACGATGCCTTTTCGGCTGCGGGCTTGGCTGGAACGCGGCCTGGCTGAGCTTCACCCCCGCAGGATCGTCTTGACATGTCATCTCTCCGAGAACCTGGAGAGAAACCGCCTTCGCGAGATCAAGGACTTCGACTACTCGATCCTGGAGCCCTATTTGCCGCAGCTCAATGAGGCGTTCGTGAAGGAAACATGGCCGGGTTGGCACGTGCTCGACACCACATGCCTCACCCTCGAGGAAACGGTTAAGAGGATCTCCATCTGAGCGGTGGTCGCTGGTCCCGGCTACTGATCGAGCGTGGGCTCGTCCGGCTGCTGCGGCAAGTCATGGGCCTTCCGGACCGGTTCTTGCTTTCGAGCAAAGAGATGCCGGATCTCGACCCCCCACATGATCAGGAGCGGCAGGCACGCGACGATCAGCACGATGAGGCTGGTGCGAAAGATGCCGTCGAGCTTTTCGGGGTTCAGCGTCGAGACGGCTGGATCGCTCTTCGCATAAGTGACCACGGTCGGCACCCCCGCCACACCCAGGTCGCTGGAGGTGGTTTCGGCGCCATAGGCCTTGCCATCCACTTCATAGGTGTAGCGAACGACTCGGACTCGGCGGCCCGCCTCGACGCTGTCTACACGCCCGGTCACGGTGCCGGACCCTCCGCTCCAGGCAGCCCTCTCCAAGATTGCCGGCCCCCGGAGAAACGCCACCACACCAACCGCTAAGAGAGCGAGGAAATGCCATTGCGGGTCGATCCTCAGCTTCATAACTAGATCATA
>DATLGQ010000229.1:0-5410 GCA_035540435.1 Fimbriimonadaceae bacterium | reverse complement strand
AAGGTGCAGCTGCGGGTTGCCCGGGTGCTGGAGGCGGAGCCCCTGGAGGGAAGCGACAAGCTGCTCAAGCTGCAGGTGATGATCGGCGAAGAGAAGCGCCAGATCATCGCCGGAATCCGCAAGAGCTACGAGCCTCTGGATCTGATCGGCCGCCAGATCGTCGTCGTGTACAACCTGAAGCCGGCGATGCTGAGGGGCGCCGAGAGCCAGGGGATGCTGCTGGCTGCCGACGACGGCCAGGGCGGCGCGATCCTGCTCCAGCCCGAGCGGGAGGCGGCGGAGGGCGCGCGGGTCAAGTAGCGTTGGCGGAGGAAGCGTATCTGCATCCCCGGGAGCTTTGCGCTCGTACCTAAACCCGTACATGCGTCGCTCCCTACCCGAACAGGTCGCCGCCAACAAGAACGCGAGCGTCTTCTACGGATTCCTGCTCGTGCTGCTCCTGGCTGGCCTTATCGCGGTCATCGCCGGATACTACGAGCCGAGGGCGTGGCCCCTCGGCGCTGCCGCAGGCGCCGGGTTGGGCCTAGTCCTGGCGCTGATCGCTTGGTACGGCGGCCCCGGGATCGTGCTGGGGATCTCTCACGCACGTGAAGCGACGACCGACGAGCACCGAACCCTCAACAACGTCGCCGAAGAGATGGCCATCGCGGCCGGCATCCCGGTGCCGAAGGTCATGGTCATCGACGACAGCGCCCCCAACGCCTTCGCCACCGGCAGGGATCCCCGGTCCGGGGTGGTCGTGTTCACCACTGGAATTCTCGAGAAGCTCAACCGCGACGAGCTTCAGGGCGTCATGGCACACGAGATCGCCCACATCCGCAACTACGACATTCGGTTCATGACCACCGTCGCCCTCATCGCCGGTGTGATCCCGCTGATCTCCGACATGTTCTGGCGCGCGCAGTGGTATGGCGGCGGCAGGAGGCGAAGCAGCGACCGCGACAGCGGAGGCGCGCAGGTCGTTTTCATGATCCTCGCCATCGTGCTCGTGATCCTCGCTCCCATCTTCGCCAAGCTGCTCGAGCTCGCCGTCAGCCGCAGGCGGGAGTTCCTCGCGGACGCGACCGCCGCCGAGTTGACGCGTAACCCGGAAGGGCTGGCGAGCGCGCTCATCAAGCTGACCAACGACCCGGAGCCCCTCGAAGCCGCCAATCGGGCCACGCAGCATCTCTACATCGTAAACCCGCTCAAGTCCTACGAGGCCAAGCTGTCCGCCCTCTTCTCCACCCATCCCCCGACCGAGGAGCGCGTCAAGGCCCTACGCAACATCATGGGCGTCGTCGAACGCCCCCAGATTGGAAGCTAGCGAGTGCATGGCCCAATGAAGGTTCTCATCCTCGACGACAACTTGCTTTGGACTTCGCGCCTGACCAGGAGCATGCGTGGCCTGGGGCACGAGGCGGAAGTGCTCGCCTCGACGCCCGACGACTCCCGCGGGGCGCAAGCAGCTATCGTAGACCTTTCGTCGACGAAGCTTCCTCCCGAGGAGGTGGTGCCCCGACTGAAGGCGCTCGGGCTGCACGTGATCGGCCATGCGGGGCACAAGGAGAAGCAATTGCACGAGCTTGGAAGGGACGCGGGGTGCGATCAGCTGGTCACCAACAGCGAGCTGACATTCAAGCTGGAAGAGATTCTGTCGAAAGTCGCTCGCACTGGCTGAACACGGAGCGAGTTCCGACGTCACAAGAGATGGCTTCGATTGAGAAAGGAATACATACTTTTGGCGCCGGTCCCTTAAGGGCCGGTGCCGTTTTTGCGGAAGGGGCTAGGAAGCCTTTCCCCGGGTCTCCTTCTTCGCCTTTTTGGAGTTCGTGGCGCCTGCGCTCGCTCCTCGCTCTTTCTGCTTCGGCTTGCTCGCCCCCTTGCCCTTCGCGGCGGCCTTTTTCACCATGGGCTCGGATTCTCGGGCCTCAACCTCGTTCTGGCCCGTAGGGGACGCGGTTTCAACCGGCGGCATCGCCTCGGCGGCGGTTTCTCGTTCTTGAGTCACAGATCCCTCCCTGCGCACCTTGCGGTGTGCCGAGAACTGTGACTCGTAGTCTTCTCGTCCGGTTCGACCTTTGTCGTGAGGTTCCTCTGCCGCCTCCTCGAGCTTTTGGCCGAAGTTCCTGAAGCCTTTGCCGAGGGATCGCGCCAGCGGTTTCATCTTGCGGAGCAACGCAGGCGCCGCCGCCGCCGCCACGATGACGATCCCGACTGCGCCGGGGGGTATCGGAGTGCGTCTCACATGGATAGGACCGCGACGCGACCTCGTCGGTTGCACACAGCAATTGTGAAAGGCCATCGACCATCCAACTTTTCGCTTGGCGTTTTGCAGCTATACCGATATACTGGTGCTGAAGCGGTCTTGGACGAGGAGCCTCGGAGGCTAGGAGATGGCGGTGACGATGCGCGATGTGGCGGCGAGGGCGGGGGTCTCCCCCGTAGTCGTCTCTCGCGTGCTCCATGACCGAGCTCAAGCCATTCGCGTAAGCGAAGCGACCGCGGAGCGGGTGCGACAAGCTGCGCAAGAACTGGGCTACCGCTGCAACGTATGGGCCCGGAACTTTCGATCGCAACAGTCGTTCACCATTGGCCTGCTGCACGGCTTTGGGTTCGACGCGCCCTACCTCAGCGTGGGATCCCGCTACTTCGCATGCCTTATGGATGGCGTCCTGCAGGGCGCCTTTGACCATGGCTACTCCGTCGCCTTCTGCCCGAAGCTTCTTGGGCAAAACCCGAGCGCAGCCCTGTCGGACGGCCGTTTCGACGGCTTGGTCTGGTACAGCGCCGTCGAGAGCGAGGCCGGGCGCCAGTTGCTCGAGTCCTGCCAGATCCCAGTGGTGCTCATCCACAGCCACTCTTGCACATTCGGGTTCCGCTATCCGGCTGTGATTGCCGACAACGACCAAGGTGTGGGATTGGCTGTGGATCATCTGGTGAACCTGGGCCACCGCCGTATCGGCATGGCTACGGAGGAGGCGTTCGAGAACCTGGAGATGCGGGAGCGAGCTGAAGCCTTCGGGGCTCACATGGCTCGGCACGGACTTGAGGTGTCCCCCGAGGACTTCCTTCTACCCGGACCTGGGGATGTGGGCATCGACGCCTACTTCTCCCAGGGTGCCGCGCACACGGCGATCTTTGCCTTCAACGAGGGCCTCGCGGCGCGTTGGATGGCAGGCGCCCATCGCAATGGGCTGCGCGTTCCTGAAGACATGTCATTCGTCGGTTTTGATTCCACGTCGTTTTGCGACGAACTCTCGCCTCGGCTTACGGCGGTGTCGCAGCCGCTGAGGTCCATGGGCGAGCGGGCCGTCGACCTACTCGTTAGCCAGATGAGAGGCGCCGTTGAGGAGCCGCTCGAACACCTGTTCCCGTGCGGCCTCGATGTTCGAGGCTCCACCCAGTCCATCACCGGAGAGGAAAAGCAATCATGAAACGAAGGGGTTTCACTCTGATCGAGCTACTCGTCGTCATCGCGATCATCGCCATCTTGGCCGCGATCCTGTTCCCCGTGTTCGCGCAGGCAAAGGCCGCTGCGAAGAAGACCAGTGCGTTGAGCAATGTCAAGCAACTTGGCATGGCCAACATGATGTACCTGGGAGACAACGATGACAAGTTCACCTTTGCCATCGGCGCCTCCTGGTGGGGTGAAACCGACAGCAACTGGGTGTTCAACACTCAGCCTTACATCAAGTCCTACGGCCTGATGATCGACCCCACTGACCCCAAGTCGAAGGCCACTTGGGACTCGTGGATGCGCGGAAGCGCCTGGGCAGACGCGACGTTTCTTCCGATCAGCTTCGGTGCGAACGGCTTCGTGAGCGGCCCTTGGAACGTGTCGCGTAACGGGTTCCCGACGAAGGGCGTCATGGGGCTGGATCAGCCCTGGTGGCTGCTGGACACCTCGGCGAATCACACGGCTGTTAGCAACCCGGCGCAGACGATTATGTTGGCGTCCCGGCACGATGGACAGCGGATGTACGGCACAGGACTCTACTTCAGCGGCTGGAACTGGTGGGATGGTCCGTGGGCCGGCGGCGGAAACGGTGGCCTCATTCCCGACGGCGGAACGACACAGGGCAACGACCTCGACATGCAGCGCAATGGCCAGCCCTACGTAAGCCAAAACGGGTTCGTCTACAACAAGAACAACCACAACGGCGGAGTTTCGATGCACAACGGCGTGGGGATCTTCGTCTTCACGGACGGCCACGCCAAGGCGATGGCGCCTGTGGCCACGAACCCGAACCAGAGAAACCGGCCTCAAGACAACATGTGGGATGCCTATCGCTAATGATGAGAAGCATCGCACTTGCTTTCGTCGTGTCCTGCCTTTGCATCGTCTCCACCGGCTGCGGCGGAGACGTGAAGGTGACCCAGGAAGAGGAAGAGGCATTCCGCAATCCGCCAAAGGGGATGCCCCCTGAGGCAGCCGAGGCGATGGCCAAATCTCGAGAAGAAGGGATGAAGCGCGCTGCCGAAGCGATGCGGAAGAGCCAGCAGGGCGGGGGCCGTTAACAGCTGAGCCATCTCGAGAGTGGCCGTCGGCATCAGACGGCCATTCTCGGAGATGACTACCCCAAAGCCTGACGAAGCTGCGCTTCCAGGGCCTCGACTGCAGCCGGGTCGGCTACCCCCAGCGGTGCGCGCACGTTCGGTGTCGGAAGGATAGATCGCTTGTTCAGCAGAGCCTTGTTCGTCGATGGCTGAGGCGACTTGCGCAGCGCCTCGATGCAAGGTAGCGCCAGTTGGAACTTCGCTTGCGCTGACTCCTTCCTGCCTTCGTGGTAGTCCCTCACCAGTGCGCTCAGCCAGCGGCTCAAGACGTTGGCGGCGCCGCTGATCGTGCCCGTCCAACCCGCCTCCAGCGCTTCCCAGAGCAGCGTCTCGTCACCCACGAACATCCGCTTGCCGGAACCGCCGGCAGCTCGAGCATAGTCCCCCAGGTTGTCGCGATTCCCGCTCGAATCCTTCAAGCCGACCATACGATCGTGTCTAGCCAACCGCTCCATGAGGTCCGGCGATAAAGTCACTCCCGTCCTCTGTGGGAAGTTGTAGATCAAGACCGGGGAGGGCGACGCATCAAGCACCCGCACGAACCACTTCTCCAGCCCATCGTCCGTCACGTCTCGGAAGTACGAGGGAGGCATCAGCAGGACGGCGGCGGCCTCGACCAGCGCCGCCTGCTTGCAGAGCCAGATGGCCTCGTCGTAGCTCGACGTTGCGATGCCCAGCACCAACTCCAAGCGGCCGCGCAAAGGCATGGCGTCCCGGATCAGATCGCGCTTCTCCGGCGCGCTCAAGGAAGGACCCTCGCCATTCGTGCCGGCTAAAACAGCGCCCTTACAGCCCCCGGCCTCAAAGTGGGCCAAGAGCTTGGCCACACCGGCCATGCCCACATTCCCCTTCTCGTCGAAGGGCGTCACGG
>DATLGQ010000228.1:0-5073 GCA_035540435.1 Fimbriimonadaceae bacterium | reverse complement strand
ACCTGAACATCGACGTGCAGTTGCAGACGCTCGAATGGGGCTCCTACCTGAACGCCTGGAACAACCAGAAGCTGCCCTTTTTCCACATGCGCTGGGCTGCCGACTATCTCGACCCCGAGAACTTTCTGAGCCACATGCTCGCGACCTATGGTCCCGAGAACAAGATCGGCTATGTCAACCAGGAGTACGACCGGCTCTGCTCGACCGCGGACGTCATGCTCGACATGGAGGCTCGTCTGCCCCTGTATGCCCAGGCGGAGGATATCGCGTTGCAGGATGCGCCCTGGATCCCCATCTACTATCAGCGGGACGCCGAGCTCATCAACCCGCGGGTAAAGGGGTTGCGAACATCGCTTTTCGGGCACCTGCCTCACTACACGGTGAGCATCGAATAGCGCCGATGCGTCGCTTAATCGTATGAAGTTCGCCCGTCCAAAGCCCTCGACGTTCCTAGCCGGCGAGTTTAAGCGGCCCGCCGACGGGCCCATCTGGCGACCTGAAGAAACTCCCCCTGACTTGCCTTTTTCGGGCGGTCCCGGATGGCAAAGCTGCGGAGGGCCGGCTCCCAAGCACCCCGCACGTGGCCTTGAATCGAGCCTGCACGTGCGCCTGCCCATGACCAACTGGCCGCTGGCTCGAGTGCATCTGGCCGGCGTGTTTGCGCTCTGGTCCTCGGAAGATCTTGAGCCGCCAGGTTCTGTTGGCGCGACAGTCCAGTTGCTTCGGGGCGAGGAGAGCTGTTTCCGGCTCGACCTCGTAAACGGTCGTCACTACCGGGATGGCCAAGACACTTCAGGGCGCTCGGTCCTGGTGGGCGATGGCGCGAGCATCGAGACCTTGGGCGCAATGGAGGTGGATGGCGAGTTGTTGCGATTCGACCTCCTCACCCTCGACGTTCCGGAGGAAGTTTCGGCCGAAACCCTTTGCTTCCGCGACCGGGGCGGTCCCTCATCGTTCGTCATCAACGATGTGATCTTCGAGTTTCGAATGGTCGGATCTTGCCCCTTCCATTCCGATAGCGGCGGCGTATCGTTGGCAGAGCTGAGCGGCATTGTCCGCGTAGCCGATCGGGTCAAGATGAGCCAGGCGATTGCCCAACTCGAAGCTGGCCTGCGGGTGGCTGACGATCTGGATGAGGCTCGCGGCGAAGCCCTCACTTTTCTGGCGGTCGTCACTGCGGGTCGCCTCGAAACTGGCGGCAGTCGGGAGCTCCACCGGGTCCAGCTCGAAGCCGCGCGCAAACTGGAGGCCGCTACGACCATCGACGACATCGCGCGCGTGGCCCGAAGGATGATCGAGGAGGTACTGGCACCCATTTTCGCGGAAACGTCCGCGCCCTCTAGCTACCTCATCGACCAGGCGCTCGAACTCGTAGAGCGGAACTTCGCACGCCCGCTGACCGACAGCTCGGTTGCCCAGAAGCTCGGCCTCAGCACTTCGCACTTTCGCTACTTGTTCCGGCAAGCGACAGGGCAGCCCTTCCACAAGTACGTGATGGCGCTGCGGCTGGAGAAGGCAAGGGCCATGCTGATCGAGCAGGACGTCCCGGTGGGGGAAGTCGCTCGTGCGGTGGGCTTCGGAGGCCTTTCCCACTTCAGCCGGGCTTTCGCCCAACGTTTCGCGGCTAGCCCATCTGAGCTTCGCCGCTCGGTTCAATAGCTTATACTCGCTGAACCATGGTGCGCGTCGAGAGCCTGTCCAAGAGCTACGGCGCCAAGCAGGTTCTCAAGGACATCAACCTGGAGGTCGCTCCCGGCGAAATCGTCGCCATCATGGGCACCAGCGGCGGTGGCAAGACAACGCTGCTGCGGTGCATCACCGGCCTCACCCCGCCAACGGCGGGCAAAGTGACGGTTGCGGGGATCGACGTCCAGCAGCAGCCAGAGGAGGCGCGCCGACACATGGGCTTGGTCTTCCAGTCGGCCGCGCTCTTCGATTATCTGAACGTGCGCGACAACGTGCTTTTCGGGGTGCGTCGCCGAATGAAGATTTCAAGCAAGGATGCGCAGCAGCTTGCAAGCGAGACTTTGGCCCGTGTGGGCCTCGAGGGAACCGAAAGGCTGATGCCCAGCGAGCTGAGCGGCGGCATGCGCAAGCGGGTCGGCATTGCGCGCGCTCTCGCCCTCAGCCCGGAGGTGATGCTCTATGACGAGCCGACGACCGGGCTCGATCCCATCACCGCCTACACGATCGACAGCTTGATCGTCAGGCTCAACCGGGCCTCCAGCGTCACCACGATCATCGTGAGTCACGACGTCTCTTCAGTCTTCCGCACGGCTGGGCGGATTGCGTTTCTCGAAGCGGGACAGCTCAGTTTCCTCGGCTCACCCGAGGAGTTCCGTCGGACCAAGCGCGCCGCCATTGCGGAGCTGGTCGCCAAGTCCTCCGCAGAGTCGCTCGAAGAGATAGACTGAACTCCTCGGGTGCACGCGCGTCAGTGCCTTCGTAATCCTATCTGAGGAGCAGGATAGAAACCCACATGAAAAGATTGACAGCCTTTCTCGCCGTCGCCGGGCTCGCCCTGGGCGCGGCCTCGATAACCTTCGCCCAAGCGGCCGGGCCGGCCAAACAGGGTGACAAGCAGGGCGCACAGGGCGCGAAGCAGGGAGCGCAAGGTGGCCAGCAGGGCAACTTCGGTGCCCGCCGCGCGAAGATGAACGAGGAGATCTTCGCCAAGCTCAACCTCACTGCCGCTCAGAAGACGAAGATCCAAGCCCTGCAAAAGAAATCGCAGGAGAAGATGCGGGCGCTCATGCAAAAGCCTGGCGACCGACAGGCAAAGCGGCCCGAGTTCCAGAAGCTGATGAAGGAGAATCACGACGCGCTGATGGCGATCCTCACTCCGGCGCAGCGCACCAAGTTCGAGGCCCTTCGCAAGGAGGCCATGGAGAAGCTTCGCGGCCAGCGCGGACAAGGCGGCCCCGGCCGGCCGGGTGGCGGTGGCACAGCAGCCAAGCCCCCGGCAAAGAACGGCAAGGGTGGCTAGACTCCTTTAGCTCGACAAGGATCCGGTCTGCGCCATTTCGATGGCTTTGAGGCAGGCTCGGGCCTTGTTGAGAGTCTCTTCATACTCTCGCGCGGGGTCGGAATCGTGGACGATTCCGGCCCCTACTTGCACGTGGGCAACCCCGTCCTTGATGAGGATGGTTCGGATCGCGATGCAGGTGTCCAGGTCTCCGGTCGAGCTGATGTATCCGATCGCTCCCGCATAGCATCCCCGGCGCGTCGGCTCCAGTTCGTCGATGATCTGCATGGCGCGCACCTTCGGGGCCCCGCTCACGGTCCCGGCGGGAAACGACGCCCTCAGTAGGTCGTAAGGGCTCTTGTTCTTGGCGAGACGGCCGGTGACGTCGCTCACGATGTGCATCACATGGCTATAGCGCTCCACCACCATCAGCTCGTTCACCTGCACGCTCCCGATCTCGGAAACCCGCCCCAGATCGTTTCTGCCTAGGTCCACAAGCATGATGTGCTCGGCGCGCTCTTTCTCGTCCGCCAGGAGCTCGGCTGCCAAGGCCTCGTCCTCGGCGGGAGTGGAACCACGCCACCGAGTGCCAGCGATGGGTCGCACATGCGCGAGCCCACCCTGAAGGCCCACATGCAGCTCTGGCGACGCCCCTACCAGATCCAGATCACCGAACCGCAACAAGAACATGTAAGGCGACGGATTGAGCGAGCGCAGCGCGCGATAGACGCTCACCGGGTGAGCGTCCATCCGGGTTGAGAAACGCTGCGATAGTACGATCTGGATCGCGTCCCCCTGACGGATGTAGTCTTTCGCTGCGCATACTCCCTCCTCGAAGGTGTCTTGATCCATGTTCTGCAGGGGGGCCTGCGCCGCAAGCCGGGAGGCCGGCAACGTCGGCAGCGGTCGGCGCAAGCTCGCGACGACCCGCTCGATTTCGGCGCACGCCCGCTCGTAAGCCTCTCCCGATCCTTCACAAAGCACAAGGATCCGGATCAGGTTTCGAGCATGGTCGAACACGACGACGGTGTCCGCGATCATCATCGCCATATCGTCCAGCTTGAGGTCGTCGTTCTGGGTGTCTGGGAGCTTCTCCAGGTAGCGAACGAAGTCGTAGCTCAAGAAGCCCACGGCGCCACCCGCAAATTTGGGCATGCCGGGGGGCATGACGGTGTCTCTGCCCACAAGCTCCTGCTCGAGCAGGTGCAGCGGATCCCTCCCTTCAGGTAGTTCGAACCGCGAATCCTCCTTGGCGGCGAGTCGACGAGCCGTTCGTCCCTTGCAGCGCAACACGCACCGCGGGCGCACCCCAAGGATGCTGTAGCGAGCCAGTTGCTCCCCACCGGTCACGCTCTCCAGCAGGAAGCTGAAAGGCTCGTCGTGAGCGAGTTTCCAGTACGCGCTGAGCGGCGTCTCCATGTCCGCCAGCACGTCTCGGTATACGGGCATGCGCCTGCCACCGCTCGTCTGGGCAAGGAAGTCCGCCTTCGAAGGCACCTGCATGGGGTTCCTATGCTACCGCTTGATTGCATGCGTGGCGGAAGGCCCATAGAAAGCGGGGGCCCCGAACCGGCTTCATCCGTATACAATGATGGCACCACGGCGAGCGGTTGTCCGACGAGAGGAGTAGATGAGCGAGCCCGAGGCCACTGAGGTCCAAGGAAATCAGAATCTGCTACGGATCATCTTGGTGATCTGCTGGTCGCTGGTGCTCGCCAAAGCAGGATTCATCGTACTGTCGACGAAGACCCCGATCTACATCGAGATCGCCTATATCGTGGCCCTGCCGACCGTGTTGTGGAACCTCAAGCGCGGTCGCGAGCTTCTAGGTTCCTACTTCTACGTGGGCCTGCTGGCTGTAGTCGGCATCGCCGCTGCGGGTTGGGTTGCAAAAGAATGGTTTTTTTACATCGAGAGCGGGTCGGAAAGTCTAAGAGCTCTCGGACGCCCTATCGGCACCACGGTGCTGGCGCTCAATTTCATCATCTTGCTCTACTTCATCGGTAAAGAGTTGGTCCTTTCAGCGCCCGAACGCCGCGTGGTGGCCTTTCCGGAGCCTCCCACCCATCCCGCGCCCTCCGAAGAACCTGTGCCGAGAGTGTAGGAAC
>DATLGQ010000227.1:0-5728 GCA_035540435.1 Fimbriimonadaceae bacterium | reverse complement strand
AGCCGATTCCCGCTTTCGTCCCGCCCCTCGGGAACCGAATCGTGGGCCACGTTCGGTATCTGGAGCTCGATCTCGCGCAGCGTCCCTTCGAGATCCCTTTCGTTTGCCTCGCCCGACGCGATCGCATCGCTCAGGGTTTTGGCCTCCACCTTCGCCGCCTCCGCCTCCTCGCGCTTGCCCTGGCCCATGAGCGCCCCGATCGACTTGCTCACCCGGTTGAGATCCGCACGCTGGGCATCGAGCCGAGCCCGCACCGCTCGCCAATCTTCGTCGACACGCAAGAACTCCTCGATCGGCGCGTGCAGACCTTTCTTCGCCAACCCGGCGCGCAATTGGTCGGACTGGGTGCGAATGAAGGCGCGCTCATGCATGGGAGAGACAAGTTACCGCAGAACTCCTCCGTACGACGTCCGCCCCGCCGGTGGGCGCCTGATGCGTTGCGTCGATAACCGCAAGGGCGCCCGTCGCGCGCACCTTAACTGCGCCTTCACAATCATCGTTCATCATCAGACCGCTCTAATCGAAAGGAGAGCCTCTGAGTTAAGGCCTCACGTGTGGCCCCGCGTATCCAGGAAGAACCTATGAAGAAAGCCTTTACGCTCATCGAGCTTCTGGTGGTGATCGCGATCATCGCGATCCTCGCCGCGATCCTGTTTCCCGTCTTCGCGCAGGCGAAGGTTGCCGCCAAGAAGGCGGCCGGGCTGTCGGCCGTCAAGCAGATCGGCACCGCCACCCACATCTACCTCAGCGACTACGACGATGTGCTGCCTCCGTACCGGCACGGCAGCAGCAGCGGCCCGGTCATCAACCCGTTCTATCTGAAGCTTCAGGCCGCCGGCGATCCTCGCGCCGCCACTTTGGCCAGCCAGGGCGCCACCACTATTCGCGCCATCTTTTTCAACCAGATGCTCGAGCCCTACCACAAGAGCGACGAGTTGTTCAAGAACAGCCAGAACCCCGAAGCGTGGGTCGGCTTCCAGGACAAGGGCACCTGGGACATGAACTTCCACTCCTATGGCGGGCAGAACAGCTATGCGGCCAACAACTATCTGCTCAAGTCGAACCAGGGCGCTCCGACGTCCGCCATCGACCAGGTCTCCAACACCCTGCTATTCGTAGACGCGACCTACTACAATGCCCTGCCCGCACAGCCCAATGGCGGCACGACCCTGTGCCACCTCAACGGCATCACGCTGCGCACGAACAACGACGAGTTCTATTGGAAGCACCTGGGCAACAACAAGCTCGACTTCAACAACAAGGGCAACCCCGATCCCAACAACACCGCCAACACGTCGGTGTTGAAGAACATCGAGAACCGCTACAGCGGCGTGCTGAACGTCGTGATGGCTGACTCGAGCGCCAAAAGCCATAACGCGAAGAAGATCGTGACCGACCTCGTCGCCAAGGGCGCCGAGAGCATGTGGAATCCTGGCAAGACCAACTGCCAGTAATTCTGCCTGCCAGCAATCCTCGCCGGTTCCACCAGAAGGAGAGGCGGGCTCGTGTGAGCCCGCCTCCTTTATGTCTTGCCTTCTTTCTTCACGTTCCCTTAAACTGAAATCCAACCTTCATCTGCCATCATTGCGGCAGAGTCTGCAATCCTTCAAGTCACCTGGAGATCCCCATGCGCAATCGAGCTTTCACCCTCATCGAGCTGCTCGTCGTGATCGCGATCATCGCGATCTTGGCGGCGATCCTCTTCCCAGTTTTCGCCCAGGCAAAGGTGGCGGCCAAGAAAACGGCCGGCATATCCAACCAGAAACAGATTGGCCTATCCCTGCTGATGTACTCGGCGGATTACGACGACATGTATCCCCGCAACGACGACTGCTTGCTGAACAGCTCGTTGAACCCGAGGCTGAACGATAACACTCTGCGGTGCGCGGGTGGCGCCGTTGGCTTTGGCCACCGGCTCAACCACTTTGCGTGGCAAAAGTGGGTGATGCCCTATATCAAGAACGTGCAGATACTCGAGCACCCGCTGCGGCAGAAGGCTGCGCCCGACTGGGACAACCACGGTCAGATTGTTGGCGGCTACGTGTTAAACACAGCCCTCACGGGCTCTTTGGACACATGGAATCGGGCTCCAACGTTTCTCCGGCAGTTCCGGAACAGCTTCCGCGGCGGCAGCCAGACCGGAATACCCAGCGTCTCCGAGGCCGTGATCCTACTCGAGCTTCCTGCCACAACGCTGTCGGTGCTGCCGGGTGCTACCGTCGATCCTGGTGAGGTCAGCGAAACGGTCTACCCAATCGCCATCAAGGAATTCTGGCGTTGGCGGCTCATGGACGGTGGGGTAGCGGACTGCATCGCCCGAACGCGTGGGACACAACCGGACTCGGCCAAGATCGCCGCTGGCGGCATGGTGCTTGGATTCGCAGATGGCAGTGCCAAGTTCATGCCGGCTGGCCAGTTCTTAGCCAAGACGCCGAGCAAATCGGAGTATCTCGGCGCTGACCCCAGCAGCCATACCTCCGGATGGACCTTCCAAAACGACTGCACCTTCACGTCCGGTAACGGCGGGTTCGTGCAGCCCAACATCAACATCAACTACCCGATGTGGGCACTGGGTGGCTAATGAAGTTCCTGATCCCTCTGCTACTCGTACTCGGCTTATGTGCCGGCTGCGTAAAGGATGGCGTGAGCGAAGCTGACCAGGCTGCTGTTCGCAAGGAGTTCTCGCAGGAGAGTTACGAGGAAGCCATGAAGAAGGCTGGTCGTGGTGCGGAACTCGAAGAGGAGAAGCGCCGCGCAGCCGAGCACATGCAGGGTCGCTAAGCCCGCCTGACCGCCGAGCGCCCTGATGCGTTCGGCGGTCGCCTTCGCTATAATCACCCTCGGTGAAGCTCGTCGTCTGCATCGTGCATAACCGGGACAAGGGCAAGATCACGGATGAGCTCATTCGCGCCGGGTTCAAGTTCACCGTCATCGGCTCCACCGGCGGCTTCCTACGCGAGGGCAACACGACGTTTCTCATCGGCATCGACCCCGACGAGAAGCCGTCTCTCATGAAGCTGATCGCGCAAAACTGCAAGACCCGCGAGCAGCTCGTCAACGTCATGCCGTTCGAGGCAGCTCCGCCGGGAGCGTTCATTCCGAGTCCCGTAAAGGTGCCGGTCGGCGGTGCCGTGGTGTTCGTCCTCGATGTCGAGCAATTCGAGCGCTTCTAGGATGCAGGAGCTCCCGGGCCTGACGACGGCCAAACGCATCGTTGCCCGCTTGATGAGCGATACGCCGGTCCACGCCGTGTTGTTTTACGGCTCGGAGGGCGCCGGCAAGTCGCTCCTGGCCGACCTCCTCGCAAAGGCGTGGCTCTGTCGCGCGCCGACGCCGGAGGGCGCTTGCGGTGAGTGCCAGGCATGCTTGTCGTTCGAGCGCGAGCGAAGCGCCGATTACCAGAAGATCACCCCGCAGCCGCCGAGCTACCTCATTCGGCTCGGCACCGTCGTGGAACGGCAAGAGGAAGGCTGCGTACCGGTGCAGGTCTTCTTCCGCACCCCGCCGCTGGCCGCGACCGCCAAGGTCGTGGTGATCGAAGACGCCGACCGAATGAACCCGGACGCGGCCAACGCCTTGCTGAAGACGCTCGAAGAGCCGCCGCCCTACGCGCGCCTGATCCTCACCACCCGCTCCCCCGGCGAGGTGCTGCCGACGGTGCTGTCACGTTGCCTGGCGGTGGCTTGCGAGCTGCCGCGGCCAGACCAACTTGGAACTGACCCATACCTGCCGCAGATCTTGGCGCAAGGAGCTCTCCGGCATGCGGCGATTCACCGCGAGAAGCCGGAGCCCTACCAGCGCCTGTTTGAGATCGCCCAGCGGGTTGTCGAGGCCCCGCCGCCGCAGGCGCTTCGCCTTGCCGAAGACTTTCGCGATGCGGCCGACAAGCTCTCAGGCGACGACGGAGCCCGCGCATCCAACGCGGAGGCGCTCAAGCTGCTCGCCCTCTTCCTTTCGCGACTAGATCCGCAACGCCCCGAGCGGGTACAGGCTGTGCTGGAGGCGCACCGGCGGATCGTCGGCAACGCTCAAGCCGGCCTGGTGCTGGACTCGCTCTTTGCCGGCCTGACGCTTTAGACGGCGGCCGGTGACCGCGACGAGACGACGGTCATGATCCTGCGCAGGGCTTCATGCTGGCGATCCATCGGCATGACGGACTGCCGCGGCACGTGCAGGAATCCCACCCGATTGTCTGGAAAACGTTGGAGCGCGCGAAAGTAGACGTAGTTGCAGAGGTAGGTTCCAGCGTCCACACTGGCAACCCAGTCCTCGGTTTCGACGAGCAGCTCCGGATCCCGCCACAAGCTGCCGGAGAGTTGGGGCGCGGAGCGAGGGCAGATCGCCATGGGTCCCCAAACCTCGCCCCGAACGTCGGCTGTCCCGCCAACCGTGTTGCGCGCGACCATCTCGATCCGCATCTTGTCGGCCTTGGCCGCCACTCCGATCAGGAGCAGCGTCTCGAACGCGGCAAGATCCAGAGAGGCCAGCCAATCTTCCACGAAGCGATAGCTGACCTCCAGAATCTCGAACGGGCACCCTGCCGCCCGAGCGAGTTCGGACGACGGATTGTCCGCGATGTCGCCGAAGGGTCCAAAGCCGGTAACGAAGATCATGGCAGGGTGATGAGTCTGTCAGACCTGCGCCGGTCCCAGCTTAGATCACCCCCTGAGACCTCAGGATCGGGTAGTGGCAGGACTTGAACTTCTTGCCGCTGCCGCAGGGGCACGGATCGTTTCGTCCGACCTTCTTCCAGTCTTCTGGAGCGATCGCGGTCGTGGAGGTACCCGCTGCCGTCGCCGCGACGGCGGCGGCCGCAGCGCTGGCCGGCGCCCTGGGAGCCGCCACCGGCTCCAGGTCTTCGTCTTCCACTCGCATCATCTGAGGCGCCGGCTCCGGCTCGCGCTGGAGCTCGGCCCGGAAAATCATCCGCACGGCGAAGTCCCGGATCCCGGCGAGCGTGCTCTGGAACAGGTCGTACGTCTCGCGCTTGTACGCGACCAGGGGATCGACCTGACCATAACCCCGCAAGCCGATGCCCTCGCGGATGTAATCGACCATCTGCAGATGGTCCATCCACTTGTCATTCACGGCGCGAAGCATGACGTTCTGCTCGATCTGGGGCGCCAACTCGCCGAAGGACTCGATCTTCTTGTCGTAGGCTTCCAGCGCCTTCGACACGCAGAACTCGACCATCTCGTCGCCCGGCTGTAGCTTCTCCAGCTCGTCGACCGAGGTGTAATCGAGGAACGGGAAGATCTCGTTCAGGTCGCTGAAGAGGCCTTCGACGTCGTAGTAGGTGCCTTCCTCGTCGGTCGCCCATTCGGAGTTCACGATCTCGGTAACGAGCTCGCGAATCTGGCTGCGCAGTTCCTCGCGCACATCCTTTCCGAGCAGGATCTCGCGCCGCATTCCGTAGATATGCTCCCGCTGGGTGTTGAGCACGTCGTCGTATTCGAGCACGTGCTTGCGCGCCTCGAAGAAGTGGTTCTCGATGCGCTCCTGGGTCTTCTGGATCATCCGGCTCAGGAACTTGGCGTCCACCTGCTCCATGGGAGGCCACGCCTTGAGGAGCGGATTCTGGAGCATGTTCTCGTTGAAGATCCGCCAAAGCTGGTCTTCGAGGGCCACGAAGAAACGGCTCTGACCCGGATCCCCCTGACGGCCGGCGCGGCCACGTAGCTGGTTGTCAATGCGGCGGCTTTCGTGTCGCTCGGTGCCGAGGATGAAC
>DATLGQ010000226.1:0-3209 GCA_035540435.1 Fimbriimonadaceae bacterium | reverse complement strand
GCTCAGCGCCATGACGCTGGCATCGTCGTTCAGCACTGGTTCAAGCACCTTGCATAGCCTGACGAAGGAGAAAGCGGAGACCTCCAACGCGATCCGAAACCCTTCTCGGCTCGTGTCGATAAAGCGTCCCTGCAGGTCCTCCCGCTGCGCGAATGCGGCGGAATGCACCAGGAAGTCGATGCCTCCGAACTGAGCTCGCACCTTCTCGGCCAGAGCCTCGAGCTGGGCGTCGTCCTGGAAATCGACCATCACCGACGACATGCGCTCACGCCCTTCGATGAGCTTCTGGACTCCCTCCAGAAACCGCTCGTTTTGGGCCCCGACGCCGACCTCGGCGCCGTGCTCGGCGGCAGCCTCCGCAATGGCCCAGCCGATGCTGTTCTTGTTGACGATGTTCAGCACCAGCCCCTTCTTTCCCTGCAGCAACATGGCCCGATTATGGACCCTCCCCCTCCTCGTTGCCACGGGTGGTTCGAGCCCTGGCAGGTGGAGCGGCTACCGCGTGAACGCCAAATCCACCACGAGCATCCGGTGATCGGAGTGCTGGGTTCGCTGCACGCTAGAAGCCAAGACTGTGAGGCCCTCGCTCACGTAGATCCGGTCGATCCGCGCGAAGGGGTAGTCGTTCACGGCGGTGTCGGGCCAGCCTCTTCCCGCCTCGTCGAAGCTGTCTCGCAGGAAGTTCATGGGGGCGATCGCCGGATCACCTGCGACGGCGTTGAAATCGCCACCCATCACGAGTTGTGCGCCGCGGCGACGGTGAGATCGGACGAAGCGAAGAATCTCCTTGAGTTCCTCGCGACGGGCCAGTCGATTCTCCGTCTGCGCCCTCCAACATTCGGGATTCCATAGGTCGACCCGCCCCACCGGAGGCATCAGTCGCAGCGATACTAGCTGGATCTCCCGTCCGTCCACCTTCAGGAACGCCATCACGAAGTTGCTGGCCTGTCGAGGAAGGTCGATCGGCTCGAGTTCGCCCCGCACCACGATGGAGCCGTCGGGCCCAAAGGCCACGCCCCGCTTACCCTGAAACATGCTGCGAGCCAGGTCCTGGAGATCCATCTTGCTTGGCGTCTCCTGAAAGAGCACGATGTCCGGGGCGTAGGCGGACACCTCTGCCGCTGCTTCCCGAAGGCCCCCGGCGCAGTTGAGGGATACAACCCGCAGATGGGTCCCGGGCGCCCTCTCCCGGTCGCTGATCCTATAGCCGAGCCTCAACCCGCTGCGGAAACCTTCGACGTACACGATGCCAAACATCAGCCAGCCCGCCAGCGCCACCCACGAAACACGCGACCGAACCCCCGGCAACGCCAAGATCAACCCGAAGACGAACCAGGCCAGCGCCGGCAGCAGCGTGAAGGCAGCGGCCCAATCCGGGCGCAGTAGATACAGTGGGAACGACACGGCCAGCAGTCCGAGAGACAAAGCACCGGGCACAGCACGCTTCTTCATCGCACCGGCTGAATTGTAAGTCACGCCGCAAGCGGACGCGGTAAACCAGCGGCATGCGCGTCCTCTTCATCGGCGGCACCGGCATCATCAGCTCCGCCTGCTCCCCCCTTGCGGTCCGGGAAGGAATAGAGCTCACGCTCCTCAACCGCGGATCGGATCGTCGCGAAACTCCAGAGGGCGTCGAAACGATCGTCGCGGACGTCCGTGATCCGCGATCCGTTCGCCATGCGATCAGCGGTCGCTCGTTCGACGTGGTGGTCAACTGGATCGCCTTCACGCCAGACCACATCGCACAGGATCTGGAACTCTTTAGGGGCAGGATAGGCCAGTACGTGTTC
The DNA here is from genome assembly GCA_035540435.1 of Fimbriimonadaceae bacterium. Taxonomy (GTDB): domain Bacteria; phylum Armatimonadota; class Fimbriimonadia; order Fimbriimonadales; family Fimbriimonadaceae; genus DATLGQ01. Next base: position 1,419 of record DATLGQ010000226.1, on the reverse strand, counting down.
ATCTCCTCCGCGAGCGCGTACCAGACCCCGCCTTCGAGCCTGCCGGTGATCGAATCGACCGTGCTGCAGAACCCGCACTGGGAATACTCCCGCAACAAGATCGCTTGCGAGGATCTTCTCGTTCGCTCCTACCGCGAGACCGGCTTCCCGTACACGATCGTGCGGCCATCCCACACCTACGATCGGACCTTGCTGCCGTTCGATCATGGATGGACGGTCGTGCACCGGATGAGGCAGGGCAAGCCCGTCGTCGTTCATGGTGACGGCACGTCCCTCTGGGTCCTCACCCACCACTGCGATTTCGCCCAAGGCTTCGTCCCTCTGCTGGGAAATAGCCATGCGATCGGCGAGGCGGCGCATATCACGTCGGACCAATGGCTCACCTGGAACCAAATCTACGACCTCGTGGCCCAGGCGGCGGGCGTCGAGGCCCTCAAGGTTCACGTGCCCTCCGAGGTGATCGCCGCCCATGACCCTCGCTGGGGCGCGAGCCTCCTCGGCGACAAGGCGAACAGCATGGTGTTCGACAACTCCAAGATCAAGCGCCTGGTTCCCGGCTTTGCCGCCACCGTACCGTTCTCTCAGGGCGCACGGGAGATCATGGCCTGGTACGACGAAGATCCGGTGAGGCAGAAGATCGATCCCGACGCCGACGCGCTGGAGGATTTGCTAGTGGCAAAGGTGGCCGGCCTGAAGCCATGATCGCGCTGGCACCGTTACCAGAAACCATGCCGGCTGCCGTGCTCGAAGGTCCCGGCCGCCTCGCGGTGCGTGAGATCCCGATCTGGCCCGTCGAGCGGTATGGTGACCCGGACCTGGTGCTGCTGGAGGTCGAAGCTTGCGGGGTTTGCGGCTCGGACTATCGCTACTTCGCCGGCGAAAACCCCTGGGCGCAGCACACGCTTGGGCGATTCGTCCCGAACCCTCCCAACATCGTGCTCGGGCACGAGTATGCCGGGCGAGTGGTGGCGGTCGCATCCCAGGCCAATCGACACTGGCTCGGAAAGCGGGTTGCGGCGATCTGCTCCAAGGTTTGCGGCGCATGTGTCGATTGCTCGGCCGGGCGCGAGCATCTTTGTGCCCACACGGTGCACCTCGGTCACGGACAGGGCTGGGGCGAACGCGACTTCTACTCCGGCGCGTACGCCCGCTACACGTTGGCTTGGGGTTCGGGCAGCTACGAGCTTCCCGAAGATGTTCCCTACGAAGAAGCCGCGATGCTCGATATCCTGGCGGTCGCGGTGCACATCGCCCGCGTCGGCAATGTCGGGCATGGCAGCCGCGTCCTCTGCATTGGTGCCGGACCTGCCGGCAACGCAGTGGCCCAAGCGGCGCGGGCCATGGGCGCCCACGAGGTTTGGCTGACCGATCCATCGGAAGATGCGCTAGCAATCGCCCAGACTCAAGGCTTCGCCTCCC
>DATLGQ010000225.1:0-3235 GCA_035540435.1 Fimbriimonadaceae bacterium | reverse complement strand
ACCCTCAGGACTATCAAGCAGCTCCAGGATCTTCACCGCCGGCACGACCATCATCATCCCTAAGCTAGTTCTTACGAAGTCACCGTCCGGATGGGGCAGGCCGTCCGCCGAAGAACGGACGGGATCGACCCACGGATGGTGCCCCCAGTCGACTCCGAGCAGGAAGCAAGGCGAACCGATGACCGGGTTGACGCGCGCTGCCTTCTCGAGGCGGCCGGGTTCGGTCTCCATCTCGCTTACAGAGATGTAACTAGATGCATAGATGAACACTGGCGAGCCCGAAAACCCACTCAGCGAGCGGGCTTCGACGAGGATGCTTTCTTGGCGGATGCCTCGCTCGCGCTGGTATACCGGCTCGGCTGGTAGCACCGATATAGTACCGAAGCGAACAGACGGGACGTTGTGAGCTTTGCCATCACGGTCGACATAACGGCCGATGAAGAAGGTCTCGTCACCGGGCCCGAAATCCCAATGAGCTTGCTTCTCGGGAGTCAGGAACATACTGCGGCTCACTTGGGCCGAGCGGAAGCGATCGAGTCCGGCTGCAGGTGCGACGGCTACATCATCTCCATCTGGGTGATGGGTCCAATGACGATCCTCATACGGCAGTACGTCGAAGCCTCCGCCAGGCAGGTTCAGCCGCACGACCGGCGACGCTCCCTCGCGTACGACGTGGCTATTCGTGACGAAATAGACGTGGTGCTTGTCGGGCGTGAACGAATGCTCCGTTGGAACGGACACGATGAATCCCGTACCCCCCGCCCTCACACCCTTCAGAGCGGCGTCGACTGAGGGGTACATGTAAACCACACAGTCCAGCCAGTTCTTCGGGACACGGGGCACGGGCCGCTCTCACCAGTTGTGCCCGAGCCGTCAGGCGCGGGAACCATCGAACTGCCCTCACCGTACGTCACCCGTGGTGCCGTCCGGAGGACGTCGACACGCCCACGAGGCGCGGCGGGCGGCGAAGCTCCTCTCCGCTGCCGCCGGGATCCCAGTGGTGGCCGTGGGTCCCCGTCAACGCCGCCGAGATCAGCTCAAGAAGTTGCCGGCGGACGTGATGATCGTGGCCCTAATCTGGAGTCCACCGCCCAGAGACCTCAAGTTCGTGAAGCTCCCTGAGTAGTGCCGTCAGCATGATCAGGCTGACGAGCGCGCTCTGCTCGGTGTATTGCTCGCCGCAAACCTGGTGCAACGACGCATGACGGTTAAAGTGTGTCGGAACGGAGTCGCCACGCGCGGGCCAAAAGGTCGACAGTGCGTTTGGTATCGATCCGAAGATCAGCGCCGCCCTTACAGCGTCGAAAGCGGCTTCCTCTGGGTCGACTTCAAGGTCCTCGGCGGCAGCTCGGAGGGTCTCATATCCGAGGTGATGTTGGATGACGGTGGTCAACAAGCTCGCGGCCAGCGCCTGAGATCCGGCCCGGAATCCAGCGCGATGCGCGTCGATGACCTCTTGCACGAAAGGCATGAGTCCTCTGTATCGCGGGGTCGTGATCTGTCCGAGCACCGCCTCGCAACTAGCAATGATCTCGGTCGCGCGAGCAACGAGGGTGCCTCGCGGTCAGCCCCATCAAGGAGGTCCGTCACAACATGGCTTTCGGGTACCCACACGATCGGCCATCTCGTCTCGGCGACGAACTGCATCGCATCCTCGAACCGATCCGGAGGCCAGTTGGGAGGCAGAGCACGCGCCCACTGCTCCATGACCGTCGCGATCGCTCGGGATGTCCGGACGCGGTCTTCGGCGATCCGAGTGAGCGCTGTTCGAAGACCAGCGGTCGCTCTTTCGGCGAGATTGCGGTAGGCGTCCGCGCTCGCACGCAGGGCGCTCGCCGCCTGGGCGGCGAAGCCGACCTCACCGGCGAGAGCTCGCTCGACCGGATCGCCGCGCGGTTCGCTTTCGAGATCGTCGTCCACACTGAACATGGTGCCGCGATTACGCGGGGGCGCGTCACCGTCAGTCGCACAATCGGGGCCGCCCGGCTGGCCTGCGATTCGCCCGAGCGGTCCGGCTGCGAGAGGCAGCGGTGCTCCAGCTCGATGGTGCGCGTCGAACCAGCGATCGGGATCAGGTGAGCGAAAGGCCGACCAACAGCGAGTCAGGCGAGCACGGATGCGGAGCAGTTGTAGCAGTGGAGAAGCGAGCCGCCGTCCTCCCACCTGAACAACTCCCGCAGACGACGAGAACCGCAGTGACCACATGTGCGTCCCGATCCTCCGCCAGGAGGTCCTGGAGCACCGAGCCAGCCGATCGCGCCGCACTCCGAGCACTCATGGAGCGGCCCATCTTCGTGGAACGTCTGGTTTCCACAGTTTGGACATGCCTGGCCCTTGGCCATCACCCTCCCTCCCGGCGTCCGTTGCTCTGGACGGCCCAAAGTTAGACGGCCATGCGCAGACTCCGAGCGAGACCCCGTCCCTAATCGGCGTTCGGGCGCCGTCGTCACCACGCGGCGCGAGCGCAGAACGCCCCGTCATGGTCAACCTCGCTCGCCGGTGGGTGCCGCGGAGCACCAGCGGAAGGGCGGTCGGTATCACCGGCGGTGGCGATACCGCCTGCTTGCCCATCTCCGCCACTCCGGCCGCGGGCGAGTCGAGCTGCACCGCCAGCTACTTGGCGGTCGGGTGCGGCGGGTCGACCTCCGGCGTCGTCGTTAGCGAGCCCCTGCAGGAACTCGCCTCCAAGACTCGCTCGCGACGTCAGGCGTTCGCTACCACCTCACGCACCTCGACATCCTCCAACGTGACCCCTTCCGGCACCGTCCCTGGGATCCGTTCGCTGGCAGCTCGAGCGGCGTCCTCGGACTCGAAGACGATCATGGAGAGTCCGGCATCGTCCTTGCGCGTCCAGTACCCCGCAACGAAGCCTGGAGCCTGCGAGACCTGAGGCACAACCTCATCTCGCAGGGCGGCCAGAGCAGCCCCTTCCTCAGCGATCCTGACCCGTACGACGACTGCATGCATGACGCCCCCTCGGTTGTTGGAATGCGAAGGTCCGCCAAGCGTATTGCAACGAGCTGCTCGCGAGACGTGGAACACCTGGAAGGCCTTGGTCCACCGGTAGCTGCGCTCCTGCAGGTGTACCTGGCGGCGAACCTCGTTGACCTCTCCGGGAGCATGGAGGAGCGCCCCTCACGATCGAGGTTCCTGCAACGAGGAAGTGTCGTCCCAACGCGCGCTTGTGGACGCAGGCATCGGTGGACGACCCGCTGCGGCCACCACCGCTCAATAT
>DATLGQ010000224.1:0-12903 GCA_035540435.1 Fimbriimonadaceae bacterium | reverse complement strand
ATCGGAAGCTATGCCCGGAACCAGATCATGCCGAGCTTCGCCGCCTGCAAGCACGCGAAACTCGTCGGGCTGATCAGCGGCACGCCCAGCAAGCTCGAAACCTTCGGCGAGCAGTACGGCATCCCGAAGTCGCACCGCTACGACTACGAAGGCATGGACGCCATCCGGGACAACCCGGAAATCGAAGTCGTCTACGTCATCACCCCGCCGGCCACCCACCCCGAGTTTTCGATCCGCGCCGCAAAGGCCGGCAAGCACGTCTGCTGCGAGAAGCCGATGGCCCCCACCGCCGCCGAGTGCCGGAAGATGATCGACGCGTGCAAGGCAGCGGGGAAGCTCATGCAGATCGGCTACCGCTCCCACTATGAGGCGCACAACCGGCGGGCGATCGAGATCTGCCGCTCCGGCGAGCTGGGCAAGATCAAGTCCTTCCGCTCCGACCACGGCTTCAACATTGGCCGCGGGCAGTGGCGGACGCAGAAGGCGCTTGCCGGTGGCGGCTCGATGATGGACATCGGCATCTACTCGCTCCAGGCCCTGCGTTACCTGTCTGGGGAAGAACCCGTCGAGGTGAGCGCCACCATTACCAACCCGCCCAACGACGACCGCTTCGTGGACTGCGAAGACGACGTGCAGTTCACGCTCAAGCTGCCGAGCGGAACCCAGTGCTCGGGCGGCAGCGGCTATTCCTGGCGGCCGGGCAAGAGCCGATTCGAGGTCGTGGGCGAGAAGGGAACGCTGCTGGGCGAGCCGGCTACGCCCTACGGCGGCCACCGACTCTACCTCGACGGCGAGCCTTTGGAGGTCGCGCCCAACAACCAGTTCGCCGCCCAGATCGACCAGTTCTCCGAGTGCATCCGCAGCGGCGGCAAGGTCCTGACGCCGGGCGAAGAAGGAATGCGCGACATCCAGATCATCGAGGCGATCTACGCATCCGCAGCCTCGGGGAAGCCGGTGCGGGTACCGGCCTGAGCCGACATTACCAAGGTGCGGCCCAGCCGTATCCGAACAGAAAGCGGGCAAAGACGGGCGAGTTCGCAAGCAGGATCATCAGCCAAGTCCGTCCCTTGCCGATGTCCTCCGTCAGATAGAACATCCTGGGCGGGAAGTAGAGCAGCAGCGCCAGGAAGATCAAGAGGAACACGCGCCCCACGAACTCCTCGATCCCGGAGGGCGGACTCACCGTCGCGTAACTGAGCACGTTCCACACGAGCTGAAACAGCACCATGTTCGCAAACAGGCACACGTCCCCCAGGAACGAGGAGGCCCGGCTCTGCAGGAACGCGGGGCGGGGCGGGCGCTTGGGCCGTGAGAAGTAGCGGTAGACGAGTACCGTGTGAAAGATGATGAGCGGCAGCCCGAGCAGCACGGACCATCCCACTGCGTCGCCGGGATCGCGGCCCCGATAGATCGTTTGCAGCAGGTATGCATTCACGACCGCGAACACCACCGCTATCAGGCAGAAGTAGAAGATCGGGTTGAAGAGACAGCAACTCAGGTCGTCGTGGCCTTCAGCCGTCTTCCTGCCTTTCCAAAAGTGCCATCGTTTGAGCACGGCCCCAAGAGGCGCCAGCAGGAACATGGCGAGCGCCATCCAGAACAGCACCGCCGACGCCTGAGGGTCGCCTAGCGATGCTTCCCGGACCGTGCTGAGGAAGAGGCCCGACAGGTGCCGCATCGCGAAGAGGTTGAGAACGAAGACGAAGAGGTCGAGCAGCAGTCCGCGGCTGAGGAAGATGCTCGGCGGTGTCACCAGCACATTGTAGGGAATACCGCCGCAAAAGTCTTGCGGCAGCCAGAAGAACTGCGCCCCTCGCTTGATCGGTGTTGGTGAGGGAGCCCGGCTCCCTCCCCTCGCCCCTCCGGGGAAGAGGGGGGCAGGGGGTGAGGGATCTCTAGACATGCAGAAGGGCATCTTCCCACCTGGCATCGACCTGCTCGCGGGACCCGATCCCGATCTGTCCGATGTCCTCGACGACGCCCAGGAGGCACGACTCGAGGAGCTTTTCATTTAGGCGAACGGCGGCTTCTCTCTCGCCGACCCGAAGCGCCGCCAAGCCCAGCTTGTCCGACGAGCAGCTCGCCAAGGTCAAGGAGATCAAACGCGAGGCGATGCGCCATTTGATGGAGGGCATGCTAAAGGTCCGCAGTACCGCGGCGGTCAAGGAGCTTCAGAAGAAGCGGGACGAGTTTGCTCAGCAGGCGCTCGGAGTACTCCCGGCCGAGCAGTCGCAACTGCTCGAGAAGCTCAAGGGCTCGCCGTTCAGGTTCAAACAGATGTAACACAGTCCAGCGGCCCCTTCGGCCGCCCCGACATGAGTTTGCGCTGAAGGATTGGCTGCGGTAAGCTAGCTTCGGATAGGGACTAATGGCGAGCGACGATACGACAGCCGGCCTGATGAAGCGGCTCATAGAGTCCACCGCCTCGAGCATCGACTGGTCCAAAACGCGCAAAATCCTCAGCGTCAATTCCCGTGAAGAGGCCATCGAACTCTTGGCGCAAGCTCTGGCCGACGCTCGCGCAGAGCTTCTCAAAGCCCAGGGCGCCATGGCGCTTTTGCTGCAGTCCGAGACCGAGCACGCCATCATCACCCTGGACATGATGGGCGTCGCGATCGGCGTCACCGATCAAGCCACCAGGTTCCTCGGCTGGCCCGCCGAGGCCATCATTGGCAAACCGATCGATGCGATCCTGGCCGGGCGCTACGGATCGGTGGAGGGGAGCGCGGACGAAATGAGGCGAGCTCACCAGGGCGAAGACGTCACGTCCCAGAAGACGCACGTGCGCTCCGACGGAACGACTTTCCAGGGACGTCACGCCCTGTTGGCGCTGATCGGAAGCGGGGGGTACGTCCGTGGCTTCGTTCGGAAGATCGAAGACGTCACGGCTCGCGAAGCCTGCGAACTCCACATCGAAGAGCTGAACGACACCATCGCCCTCCTCATCGGCTGAGCGGCCTTTAGCCGCAGTTGCTGTCGCTCTCTAAAGGTCTCGGGAGCGTTCATGACCCCTTCGTCGTTTATCGATTGGCCGATCCCGGAGGCATGCGTCTCCTGGCACCGCCAATCCCGCGGGCCTGTTCGGCCGCATTGGAGCCAGGCCGCCCGACCCGTACCCACAACTCAAATCCTGACGTCGCATCCAGGCGAACAGGCAGCGGGAAGAGCGGCGCCTTGCCCTATCCTTGGGCCTAACGCCGCCGGTTCTCTCATCTCTTATCCCCAGGTCGGCAAATCGCCACCTAATGGTTATTGCTTCGGAAGGCGAACTCATCCGTGAGCCTGACTCCGAACTTGGTTCCCGCGGCGAGGCTCACGTCGTTGATCTTCGCGGGATCTCTTTTGACTTCGCCGTAAAGGTAGCCGAGAGCCGCGCCGATCACAGTCGTCGAAAGCACGTTGCCCTTGGTGAGGATCGCGACCAGCGCGCCCGCTCCGGCTCCGTAGCCCACATACTTCAGGTTGTCCGTCTTCGCTCCGGGCCTGGCGACGAGGCGGCCGTTGACGTTCTCCACGCTCTTCGAGTCGAGACTGATGAGCGAGCCGCGCACGGGGTAGATGGAGCCGTCGGGCATCCGGATTCGGTCGAAGGCCAATCCGAGAACACCCGGCGTGCTGCCGTCCTTGGCCCGCACGGCATCGACATGGCCCTCGAGAACCGCACCGGAAACCAATCCTTGATAGCCCGAGGAGCCACTGGTGTCGAGTCGGGCCGTGAACCGGTCGCCCTTCCTGGCACCGGCCGAGCTGAGCTTCTGATCGAGCTGGAACGGGATCACCGTGCTCGGGCTAATGCGCGTCATGGCGCCTCGAGTCACGACCCTGCCGCTGCTGCCTGTCGTGGTGATCTCGACGGTCCGCGTGGTGGCGATCCAGTCCACAGTCGCCCCGAGCGACTCGCTCAGGAATCGGAGGGGCACGACCGTCCGCCCTCTGTGCGACGTTGCCGGCGAATCTAGGTGGACCTGGCGTCCGTTGACCGTCGCCATATGCGAGTTGAGTGGCAAGCGGATCTCGTCAGCGCCACGAAATGCGATGACTGTTCGGGACGCCTCGTGCCATGTGACCTGGGCATTCATGTGCTCGAACACCCCCCGAACCGGCACGAGCACGCGGCCCTGCGACATCATCGGCTGAACATCCGCAAAGTGAACGAATGTGCCGTCTACCGTGGTTCTGATTTGCTGGGCACTCGCGGCCCCTGCAAGTGCCAGGGCAACCAGGGCCAGTAAGCCATGCACGTGTCGTGGCCCCGGCCTTCCCCTCATTTCCAATCGTCTTTTAATCATCAGTCCTCAGGCTACTGGTTTTACGACCCTCGCGCCTGTCTTCGCTTTCGCTGTCAGCCCAAGTCTAGACAGCGCACGGAAGATGATCGTGATAGACTGTAATCAAGATAATGTCAGCTTACGAACTCTCGCCCCGTGAATCCGAGCTGGTCGAGTTGGCAATCAGTGGCCTCACGAATGAGGGCATCGCCGCAAAGCTCAGCATCAGCGTAGGAACAGTCAACACATATTGGCTGCGTATCAGGCTCAAGGTCGGTGGCATTGCTCGGACAGACACGGTTGCTAAGGTGATCAAGGAACGCGCCGAGCGCGCGCTGCGCGCGGCGAACGTGGATCGGGACAGCATCGCCGACCACATCGCCGACCGCGAGCATTCGCTGCTGGGCGTGAGGGCTGAGCTTGCGCTTCTCCGCCTGGCCATGGAGCAGATCAAGTCCACCGTCTGGGCCGCCGACAAGGACCTTTCGCTGTATATCATCGCTAACGGCGAGATGCCGATGATGCATTTCGGCGTGATGTGGGATGTGGGCAAGACCGTCTACGAGATTTTCAAGACTACGGATCCCAACCACAAGGCAGTTGGCGCTCATCTAGCTGCCCTGCAGGGCCACGAGACGAGTCTGCAGTTGGACGGGGAGTTCAGCAAGATGACGCTTCGTGCGCTGCCGTTGTGGGACGAAGGCCACGAGATCATCGGATGCATCGGGATCATGAACTACCTCGACGAGTAGTTACAGCATCTTGAGGACCGTAGCGTCGCCCATATCCGGCTGCGATAGCGACTCGGCTGGCCATGCGTGGGCGGGGACTTCCAGCTTGGGATAGTGAGACCAGGAAACGATATGCTTCGTGTTCCAGATGCTGAATCCTCCCTCGAGCCTTCGGCAGGACAAAGACGGATGGGCAAAGAGGTGATTGAGCGCATTGCGCTCGCGCATACCGCTCACCGCGATCTCGCTGAACTCGAGGAACAGCCGCTCTCCGCTCACGAACTCCAGCTCCGATAGAAGCGCGCTCCGCTGTCCCTCCTCTTTGGCCAGATCTTGGAGCCGCCTGAACTGGAAGGTTTCCTGGCTGATCTGCGTGATGACCGTTTTCGACAGCCTCTCCCTTTCGTAGAACGACTCGGGAATCGTATCGGTCAGAATCGTGATGCCGATGAGCGCGTGGCCCGGGAAGGACGTGACATCTTGGAGGCTTTCGAGGATCAGATTCGTTCTCGAGAAGACCCGCCCGTCCAAATCGCTGCAGATGTTGTTCAGCAAGCTGGCGTCGCCCTGATAGAACATGTGCTTGCGCCCCGTGATGAGGTGTAGTTGGATTCCACTCGGTTGAAACTCGCCCATGGTGTGCTGGCCTCGAATGAGTCTGCCCGATCGCGAGCCTCACGCGCTGCCCCGAGATTCACTGTCGCGCAGGTCCCTGTCAGTAAAGCCATAGACGCAAACATACGGACTCGCTCGCTGCATGGATACGCGTCTAGCCTTGTACTATGGCAACTGCTAGATGTGAAGAACTGGTCCTGGTCGAGGACAACGAGACTGACGAGATCTTGTCGCTGCGCGGCATCGCGAAGTCAGGCGTTGAATGCAGCGTGACGGTCAGACGCGACGGTTTCGAGGCTCTAGATTACCTCCTGGACGAGAGGCTTCCCCCTCCCAAGCTTATCGTCCTCGATTACAGGCTGCCCAAAATGACTGGATTGGAGATTCTGACCGCGCTCCGCCAATGCGCCAAGACCCAGCTGACCCCGGTTGTGATCCTGAGCGGTACCAACCAGGGAGATGAATTGAGAGAATGCTACAAACTCGGTGCCAACAGTTGTGTGGCGAAGCCAATCGACGCCTCCGAATACATTGCTCGGGTCGCGAGCATCACCCGTTACTGGCTTCTGGTCAATCAACCGTCGTCTCACGTCGATTAGGAGCAATGCGTGGAGTCGTACTCGGTGTGCGCCGGCAGGCCATGGGGCCGTCCAGTGCCCGCGACGCCGGGCACCCTCGATCGTTGGAGCTGCTACTTCCGCGTTGCCGGAGGTCTCTATGCGCCGAATCTTTACGGGACCCTCATTCCTGAAGGCTTCCATGACGCCGCGCGGTGCGGGACAACATCGTGTCTTTCGACGATGTGGTTCTCTCGACAGGATACGTCGGTCGGTAGCGTGGCGTACGGGTAATCAAGGAGCCGCGTCGAGCTCGCCGCACGAGCATGATGGAAGCCGACCTTCTGGAGCGCGCGGATGGCGTCGGCGAGGTTGACGCCCGGAATCCTAGGCAACCTTCGTATCCACTCGAACAGAGGCGGCTTCGCCTTCTGCCGCCATCTCGGTCCACTAGGTCTTACTCTCTCCGAGGTTCGTTGCTGCGCCGAGAGGACCGAATGCGGTGCAGGCGCTCGGTGAAGCCACCCCCTTCGACGAAGGAGCGCTCAAGCTGCGCGAGGAGCTTGTCGAGCAAGTAGGTGGTCTGGTGCGTGACACACAGAAGGGTGTTGGCCGCGTTTTCGGGGCCCTTCTCTTCAATATAGGTCCTATAGGTCTTATAGGACCTCTCAGGCCGATAGCAGAGCTTCCTGACGAACACCGCCTTCTCGTGGTCTTTGGACCATTCTTGGTGACCGTTCTGCCTCAGGAAGTCGCGGTAATCGAGCAGCAGTTCCTCGAGGCTCGCGCGGGCGATGCCCACGAGCTTGATCTCGACCTTGCTGGAGGTGCCCGACGCGACGCTGCCTTCGGCGATGTTCTGCCTGCCGCTCCTTGCCGCCTGCACCATCTGATCGACCGTGCGATTCTTCTTGTCGAGAAAGAGCCGAGTAAACGCGACCGTGCCGTCATACACGATTTCCGACATCTGGAAAGCACGAAGCCCCTGATACCCGCCATGCGGCTTGATCAGAGGCTCGTCCTTGTCCATGCTTTGCATTATAGGACCTATAGGTCGTATAGGTCCTATAACCGCCGAGCTTAGTAGTCCATATCGCCCATGCCGCCCATGCCGGGCGCGCCGCCGGGCATCGCCTTCTTGGGCTCGGGCTTCTCCACCACCAGCGCCTCCGTCGTAAGCACGAGGCCCGCGATCGAGGCGGCGTTCTGGATCGTGGAGCGAGTGACCTTCGCCGGGTCCACGATGCCAGCCGCGCTGAGGTCCACGATCTCGCCGGTCGCCGCGTTCAGGCCGTGGCCGGCCGAAGCCGCCCGGACGCGCTCCACGATGACCGAACCCTCGAGGCCCGCGTTCTCCGCGATCTGGCGCAGAGGCTCCTCCAGAGCGCGCCGCACGATCGAGACGCCCGTCTTCTCGTCGCCATCGACCGAGAGCGACTCCAGAGCCTTGGCCGCCGCGAGCAAGGTCACGCCGCCGCCGGGAACGATGCCCTCCTCGACCGCCGCGCGGGTGGCCGACAGAGCGTCCTCGTACCGGTGCTTCTTCTCCTTCAGCTCGGTCTCGGTCGAAGCGCCGACCTTGATGACCGCCACGCCGCCGCTGAGCTTGGCCAGGCGCTCCTGGAGCTTCTCGCGGTCGTAGTTGGAGTCGGTCTTCTCGATCTGGGACTTGATCTGGTTGATCCGGCCCATCACGGCGTCCTTGGTTCCGGCGCCCTCGATGATGGTCGTGTCTTCCTTGGTGATCACGACCTTCTTGGCGGTGCCGAGCATGTCGATCGTCACGTTCTCGAGCTTGGTGCCGAGGTCCTCGCTGATGAACTGACCGGCGGTCAGGGTCGCGATGTCCTCCAGCATGGCCTTGCGGCGATCACCGAAGCCCGGAGCCTTGACGGCCGCGATCTGGAGCACGCCCCGGATCTTGTTGAGCACGACGGTTGCGAGGGCGTCGCTCTCCAGGTCCTCCGCGATCACCAGGATCGGGCGGCGCGCCTGGGCTGCCTTCTCGAGGAACGGCAGGAAGTCCTGGGCGCTGCTGATCTTCTTCTCGTGGATGAGGATCAGCGGGTTCTCGAGGATGGCCTCCATGCGCTCGGGGTCAGTGACGAAGTAGGGGCTGATGTAGCCTCGGTCGAACTGCATGCCCTCGACCACTTCGAGGGTGGTCTCGCGGCCCTTGCTCTCCTCGACGGTGATGACGCCGTCCTTGCCGACCTTGTCCATGGCTTCCGCCACGTGCTGGCCGATCTCGGCGTCGTTGCCGGCGATGGTGGCGACGAAGGCGACCTGCTCCTTATCCTTGATGGGCTGGCTGGCCTTCTTGATCTCCTCGATCACCGCCTCGACGGCTTTGTCGATGCCGCGCTTGACGGCGATGGGGTTACCGCCGGCGGCCACATAGCGCAGGCCCTCCTGGACGATGGCCTGTGCGAGGACGGTGGCGGTGGTGGTGCCGTCTCCGGCGACGTCGTTGGTCTTGGACGCGACTTCCTTGCAGAGCTGGGCGCCCATGTTCTCGTAAGGATCTTCGAGCTCGATCTCCTTAGCGACGGTGACGCCGTCCTTGGTGATCGTGGGGCTTCCCCACTTCTTGTCGAGGACGACGTTGCGTCCCTTGGGGCCGAGGGTGACCTTCACCGCATCGGCGACCTTGTTGACTCCGCGCTCGAGCGCGCGCCTTGCATTTTCATCGTAGAGTAGGTTTTTTGCTGCCATTTTTTGATTCTCCGGTCTTGATTGTTCGTATGTTGGTTGTTGGTGTGTCGGCTAGGGGTGTTGGTGTATTGGTCGATTGCGACTCAGCATGAAATCTCATCGGCTCAAGGGGCATGCTCGTCCTGTACATCACCGTACAGGCTCTTCTCTTCGCGAACGAAGGACCCCTCAAGCCAACTGAGGTAAGCATTGATCTTCTTCCCCAGGTGGATCGTTCGTAATCGCAGCGGTTCAGCCTGCGAGTCTGAGATGTAGCCAATCCTGCGAGCAGCCTCAAGTTGAGTAGCAAGTTCGTACAGGGATCCTCTGGAGACCCTGATGAAGTGTGCTTGGCTTGCGCTCCGACCTCGTCCCCAACCCTCAGCAATGTTCGAAGGGATGGACACAGCAGCTCGGCTCATCTGGTTGATCAGGTTGAATCGCTCATGCTGAGGAAGAGCTTCGACAACTGCGTAGACCTCCACGAGCAACTCCATACCTAGCTGCCAGATTTCCAGATCTTCGTACGAGTCGATTCTCATACCGACATTCCAACAACTAAGAAGCAGACATTCGCTGCGTCCGCCTCAGTTCAGAATCGCGTAAATCTGGTCCTCGTCCAGAATCGTGTACTCATCGCTGCCGAGTGTGACTTCGTTGCCGCCGTACTTGCTGAACAGCACGCGGTCGCCCACCTTCACGGTGAGGGTGTTGCGCTCGCCGTTGTCCAGCACGCGGCCGTTGCCCACGGCGATCACCTTGCCCTCCTGCGGCTTCTTCTTCGCGCTGTCGGGCAGGTAGATTCCCGAAGCGGTCTTGTCCTCTTGTTCGACCAACTGCACGACGACCTTGTCGCCGAGCGGCTTGAGATTGGCCATAAGCTTCTTCCTCCTTGGGGTTGTTGTCTGCAAGCGCCGGTGTTAGCACTCAGCGTTGCTGTCTGCTAATTCTACATTCGCGAGTGGGGCGCATGTCAAGCAGAATTGGCAAAGAAGAGGAGGCAGTGCTAATGCTGGACAGGGGAGCGCGGCCTGTTCGGGCAGCGGCCATCTTCCGCTTCGGGCCTGGTGCTGGCATACTGAATCAACTTGGAAGGAGAGGTGTTATGACTGCAATCAAAGATGCCATCAAAAGAACCTATCTGCTGCAGGGGCTTAGCGACGAGCAGGTGGAGAAAGTCGCTGAAGTCTGCCACATCAAGGAATTCGATGGCGGCGAGCCGATCGTGCGGCAGTACGCCAAAGACAACGATCTCATGATCGTGCTCGAGGGGAATGTGCGCATCAACTCGTTCTCTGGCGAGAAGCTCGCGGAGTGCGGGCCGGGTGGCGTGATCGGCGAGATGTCTCTACTGGACGACAAGCCGCGGTCCGCGACCGTGGTTGGCCTGGGACGCTGCAGGGTGGCGTTGCTGGAGAGCGAGAGCCTCTGGGGCGTCATGAATGAGGACTGCGAGCTGGCCAAGACCATCCTGCTCAACATTTCCCGCGTGCTTTGCATGAAGCTCCGGGCGGCGAACATTCAGCTCGACCTGACTACGAGTCGACCGCTCGTCATGTAGGCTGCCGCAGGTTAGCGGACGTAGTGGATCAGAGGCTCGTTGAGCTTGTCGAGCAGCATCAGCGACACGACCGGCATGGGTCGCTGCTTGGCGACCTCGCGAGCCTCGTCGAACGATGCCTCGACACAGCACATGCCGCTCAACTCAATCCATTCGGCAAATCGAAACGCGCCCGCCTCGGTGCTGAATGAAGCGAGACCATGTACGCCCTGGTGGCAATAGCATCCGTACTTGCCGCTAGCTGGGTGATGCAGCAGATAGAGACGATCCGGGATGGTTTCTTCCAAGCCGGCTACCGGCGCTTCAAGGGTACCAATCATGCTCGTTTAGACCGCAATTGTGCGGGGCCCAACCGAGCTCCCGGTAGTCCCAACTTCTATTGACGAGGCGTGCAGCGGGGACGACATGGAAGCGCTCGGGTAGCGTGCAATCGATGGCGCAGAAGTGCGAGTTTGGGATCGTCGGGCTCGGCCGCATCGGAGGAGGCCTTGCGCTGCAGGCGCTGGAAAAGGGTCGTTCGGTCGCCGGCTACGACGTGTTGCCGGCCGGCGAGGAACTGTTGCAGGCGGGACTTCACTCGGCAAAGTCGCTGGAAGAGCTTGCAGGGTGCCTGTCGAGGCCCCGGAAAGTGTTCCTCTACGTGCATGCGGGCCCGGTGACGGAAGAATCGGTCGAAGCCCTCGCCCACATCTTGGAGCCTGGCGACGTGCTCGTGGATGGCGGCAACTCCTACTGGGGCGACAGCGTCCGCCGACACGGCCGGCTGGCAGAGTTGGGCATCCAGTTCGTAGATCTGGGCACGAGCGGCGGGCTGAGCGGCGCGCGCCACGGAGCCTGTTTTATGGCCGGCGGCGACCGCGAGGCGGTGGAGCTCGTGGAGCCGATCCTCTCCGGGCTTTGCGTGAGCGGGGGCTACGTCCATGCGGGGCCTCCCGGCGCGGGGCATTTCGTGAAGCTGGTGCACAACGGCATCGAGTTCGGAATGATGCAGGCGATCGGAGAGGGGCTCGACCTGCTGGAGTCCTACCCGGCGCCGCTGGACGTGGCAGGCACCCTCTCGTGCTGGCGGAACGGCTCGGTGATCCGCTCCTGGCTCGTGGACCTCCTTCATGAGGCGTACGTGCGGGACGGTCTAGAAGGGGTTCCCGGCTACGTCGAGGACACCGGAGAAGTCAACTGGCTGGTTGCCGACGCGGTGCGGATGGAGGTGCCGATCCCGGTGATCGCCCAGTCGGTCATGCAACTCTTCGCCTCCCGCGACGAGACGCGCACCTGGGCGAAGGCCATCGCCATGATGAGGCGAGGCTTTGGCGGCCATCCATACGGACCTTTGTCGAGCATTGCTGCCGAGCGGAAGGCAGGATGGACATCTCGATCAAGATTCGATGAGCCCGAAGCTTGAGATCGAGGCAACGACGGCGCACAATGATGGTGATGATTCAGCGATTACTCTCGGCAGTGCCCGCCCTGGCTCTGGCGGCCACTGCCCTCGGCCAGATACCGGGCCTCGACAAGAACCGCCTCCCCGGAGTTCCCGGACTCGACTCGATCCTAAAAAAGGGGCCGGCCATCACGACTTCTCTGCCCGATGCCAAATTCGAGGCGGCCGAGAAGGACTCGTTTAACCCCGAATGCAAGCCCCTTGCCAGCCTTCAGAGGACGCCAAGCGGCGGCTTCACGCTCGGCCCCGGCGCTTTCTTCGCTCTGCTCCAGTCCTACTGACTGCATGCAGGCACCCATGCCCCCGGCGGGGGCGACGGATACATCTACGCACCGCTCAAGGGACCGATCGAGGCCGCCGTCATGAGCCTCGTTCGTAACTCGGTCCAGCATCCAGACGCATCGCAGCAAGAGCTGCAGTCGCTCATCTGGGCGATGCTCTCGCGCACGAAGTTCAACGACCTACAGCCACCGTTGAAGGTGCTCGCGGCCAAGCTGCTTACACCCAAGCAGATCGTGGACCTGAACGGAGGCGCGTTGGGTCTTCTGACCGACGACAAGATTGGCGGCGCTTTCCTCAAGCAACCGCCACTCCTGCGTCAGGTTCTCGAGGCGGAAGCGCGGTTGAGGAACATGCTCACGAATCCTGCTTCCTCGTTCGAGGAGCTCGAGCGGGTTGCGATCTTGACGGGGGAGGTCGGCATAGGCCCGGGCAGCCGCAACGTGCCGGCCGGAAGATGGTCGCTTCATCCAGATGGCTATTACGTGCGCTACCTTCCCTCCGGATACTCCACGACCCGAGTGGAAATCTGGGTGCCCGAGGACTCGAAGGCGATCGGCAAGGAGTTCGATCCTGCCACCCATGTGGCGGTGCCGGGCAACACGTCTCGGCAGCGTCTCTTGATGTCGGGCCGGTACCAGACGGATCACTAGGGCCCTCTGAACCGAAGGCGCGGTCTCGGATGCTCCTCATCCTCATTCAGGGAGGAGGAGGTCCGGCCTCTATCCTCAAGGTCGTTCGTGGATCGGAATCTAAT
>DATLGQ010000223.1:0-8755 GCA_035540435.1 Fimbriimonadaceae bacterium | reverse complement strand
CCCGACGGAGTTCGGGTGCTCGAAGTCGAGAGGTTGAGCGACGCGCTGGGAGAGCTGCGCAAGATGGGTATCGCGCGGCTGCTCGTGGAAGGGGGCAGCGAGCTGAACGCGACTCTGCTGGAAGGCGACCTGGCGGATGAGCTCTTCCTGACCATCGCGCCGAAGGTCAAGCTCGGCCGCGAGACCCCGACGTACGCCGGAGGCGATCCCCTCCCGCGCGAGCGTATGCAGAGATACGATCTGCTCGAGCGCCATCAGGTTGGCGACGAGCTCTTCCTGAGGTACCGTAGAGAGTTTTGAGTCACCCAGACGCCGAGCCTATCGACGCACCCATGCCGCCCCAGCGAGCGGCGCGCAGGACGGTGCTCCGCCCCCTGGCCCCCGCCACCTATCTCATCCGCAACACCGGCAAGACGCTGCCGATGATCGGGGTGATCATGCTGGCCGTGCTCTTGGTCATGGGCATCATCTCGATGATCAACTCGATCCCCTACTCGATCCGAACGATCTACGCCTATTCACGCGAGATGCTGGGCATTACTCCACGCGGCGATCCCAGCCAGACGCCGAAGCTGGTGGACATCCTGCGGGAGGAGTCGCCGGTGCCCCTCGAGAGGATCATGATCTGCCGCGCCAGCGGCACCCAGGTACAGAGCATCGTCGGCAAGTGGCCTTTCGTCGTGCTCGGGCTGGGGCAGGAAGACATGAAGTACTACCTGCAGCGTCAGCGCTCGCGGGGCATTACCGGCCGCCTGCCTCGGCCGGGAGAGCCGGAGGCGATCGTGAGCCAGCCCGTGGCGCAGAACCTCCAACTCGAACTGGGGAGCATCCTTCAGGGGCCGGAGATCAGCGAGAGCTATTCGCCGCAACCGGTCGAGGTGGTCGGCATCGCCCACACCGACCGATGGCTCATGCTGAACACGATCGAGTATCAGCGGCTCAACCATTTCCCGCCCATCGACTTCGCCATGGCGTTCGCAGAGAGCCTGCGCGACCAGGAACGGCTCGATCGGTGGGCCGAGGAGCGGTTCAAGGGCTTGCGGGCGCAGATCTTCGCCTACTTCCAGATCGAGAAGAGCACCAACGAGATGTTCCAGACGCTCTACAAGATCTTGAACGTGGTTATCGGCACCCTCGTGCTCGTGATCACGTTCATGATGGGCATGCTGATCAACATCTACCAGTCGCAGCGGCTCCAGGAGTTCGGCCTGCTGCAGGCGATCGGCTACACCAAGCGACAGTTGTTGCGGCGGGTGATCGGCGAAAGCGTTGCTGTGGTGCTGGTAGGGTGGGTGCTGGGGGTGCTCCTGGCGGTGGGCCTGCTGCGGGTCGTCAAACATGTGCTCATGGATCCCAAGGCGTTCTCGCTCAACATCCTCGACCCTGCCGCCCTGCTCTACACGGTGCCGCTGCCGATCACGATCCTTCTGGTGGCGCTCGTGACGGTCGTCTCCCGCTTCCGAAGATTCGATCCGGTGGGTGTGGTCGAGCGGAGGCTTGTGTAGTGAGGAGGAGGACGACGAGCGTCGAACACCGAACACCCAACACCGAACACCCAACGCCGAACACCGAACACCGAACACCCAACACCGAACACCCAACACCGAACACCCAACACCGAACGCCCAACACCGAACGCCCAACACCGAACACCCAAAACCGAACACCCAACACCGAACACCCAACACCCCACACCGAACACCCAACACCTCAATGATCGAAGCTCGTAACGCCTCTCTCGTCTATCGCGATCACGGTCGCGACGTGTACGCGTGCCGGGACGTGACGCTGGACGTGCGCGAGAACGAGTTCCTGGGAATCCTGGGGCCATCCGGCTCCGGCAAGTCCTCGCTCCTCTACCTTCTCAGCGGTCTCAAGATCCCGACCTCAGGCGACGTGTACTTTAATGGCCGCAGCCTGACCGACATGCCGGAGGACGAACGGTCCCGATTGCGGCTGCGGGAGTTCGGCTTCGTGTTCCAGCAACCCTACCTGCTTGGGTATCTGACCGCTCTCGAAAACGTGCTGCTGGCCGTTCCGGGCCAGCAGACCGGGCGCCCTCGGCCCGACCAGGAGCGAGCCCTGCCTGTGCGCGAGGATGCGTTCGCGTTGCTGGATGGGCTGGGACTGGGGCAGAAGACGCACCGCCTTCCCCACGAGCTTTCGGGAGGCGAGCGCCAGCGGGTTTGCGTCGCGCGGGCGCTCCTGGGCCACCCCCGTGTGATCTTCGCCGACGAGCCCACCGCCGCGCTCGATCATAAGAATGGACTTCACGTGATGTCGCTGTTGAACCAATTCCGGGGCAACGGATCGCTCGTGATGGTGACTCACGACCAATCGATGCTGGAGGAGGCCGACCGTGTGGTGAGGCTGGCGGATGGACGAATCGAGTCCCTGGTGGCAGCTTGAAAACCGATAACCAAAAGCCCATGAGACCGAAGAAGCCAACCCCGGGAAGGGGCACCGAACGACTCCACAAGCGCATCGCCGCCTCGGGTCTCTGTTCGCGCCGAGCCGCCGAGCAGTTGATCGCCGAGGGCCGGGTCGAGGTGAACGGGGAGCTCGTCACCGAGATGGGAGTCAAGGTGAGCGACTCCGACGAGATCAGGGTCGACGGCCAGGTGCTGGGAGTCTCGAAGCTGTACTACCTCGTCATGAACAAGCCGGTCGGCCACGTCACCACCATGCGCGACCCCCAAGGCCGGCCAACCGTCACCAAGTTCTTGCCCAAGCTGGACGCGACGCTGAAGCCCGTCGGGCGGCTCGACATGGACACCGAGGGCCTGCTCCTCTTCACGAACGACGGCGAGTTCGCGAATCGCTTGACCCATCCCCGCTTTGGCGTGGAGAAGGAGTACTTGGCGAACGTCTCCGGCATCGTAGACCCGGAGGCGCTGGACAAGCTGCGCAAAGGGGTCTACATCGAGGGCGGAAAGACAGCGCCCGCGAAGGCCGCCGTGGTGCACGCGGAAGAGAAGGCGGACCGCACAACGCTGCGGCTCGTCATCCACGAGGGACGAAAGCGCCAGGTTCGCCAGATGTGCGAGGCGGTTGGGCATCCGGTGATCACCCTCAAGCGAGTGCGAATCGGCCCCGTCGTCTTGCGAGGGATGGCCAGAGGAGAGTGCCGGATGCTGGGCAAGCAGGAGGTGGAGGCTCTCCTGGAGGCCTCCAAACGACCGAAAGCTTAAAAGGAGAGCCGCATTCGCCGCGCTCGCTTGCGGACGTAGTAGCCGCACGCGCCCAGAAAGAGGGCGAACATGAGGTGAGAACGGGAGAGGGACTGCCCCACGCCAAGCATGGTGCGGGCTGCGCCCACGTCTTCGGCTGCCATCACCGCAACCCGCTGCTCGAAACCCGAGCCATCGGCGACCAGCACGTGACCCACCCGCTGGCCACGCGATACCGGCGCGTCCAAAGCCTCAGGACCTTCGAGCCGCATCTTCGGCGGCACGGCCGCGGTGCCCTTTCGGACCACGACATACACGTCCTTCTCAGCCACGAGAGGTACCTGCGCCGCCTCACCACCCCTCACCTCGGCCTGAGTCAGCGGCTCACCCGCCCTTGCCACGAGCCTGCGCTCGTGATTCTCGAACGCCCAATCGAGCATCGCTTTGTTGTCGTCGTGCCAGCCCTCGCTCCTGAGAACTACCGTGATCAGCCGGTAGCCATCCCGGGTGGCGCTCCCCACGAAGCACTGGCCCGCCGGATTGGTGTAGCCGGTTTTGATGCCGTCCGCCGTGGGGTCGTGCTTCAAGCTCTTGTTCTTGCTGATGAGCAGAATGTCGTCCTTGTTGATGCTTCGCTTGATGGTGTGCTTGTGGGTCGCCGCGACTCTGTTGAAAGTCTCGTACTTGATGGCCTCTCGGGTGATGAGGGCCAGATCGCGGGCCGTCGTGACGTGCTTGTCGTTGTTCAGGCCGTGTGGGTTATGGAACTCGGTGTTCGTGCACCCGATCGCCCTAGCGCGCTCGTTCATCAGCTTGGCAAAACCCGCCACCGAGCCGCCGATGTGCCTGGCCACCGCGTAGCAGCCGTCGTTGGCGCTGCGCAGCATGAGCGCGTAGAGCATCTCACCCGCCGCGACCTTCTCGCCCGGCTTCAGGTGAAGGCTCGCCCCTGTGACTTTCTGGACGTCCTTGGGAGCTGTGATGACCTCCGACGGCAGGCAGCGCTCGATGAGCAGCAGCGCCGTCATGATCTTGGTGGTGCTGGCAGGGTACCGCTTGGTGTCGGGATCCTTGCTCCATAGCACCTTGCCGGTATCGGCGTCCATGATGATCGCGCTCTTCGCGCTCACTTCCAACGCGGTCGCAACCGTGGGAAGCAGGAGGGTCAGGAACGGGATGACGCGTCTCATAAGCGGGGGATGATCTTAGTGTAACTCAACCGACGAATTTTGCCGATCCGAGGCTCCGTTGCTTAAGGACGGCGCCAACCGGCTTCTAAGAGTCAGGTTCCACATCCGCAAGCAGGTTCGTGCCGGTATCGAGGGGCAGTTGAGCAGGCAAGTTGGGCATCGCCTCGGCGCTCAACGGCGGGAGTTGCGACAGGTCGTTCAGCTTGAACTGATGGAGAAACTGGTCGGTAGTGCCGTAGAGCACCGGCCTACCGGGGCTTTGTCGCCGCCCGACCTCGCGCACCAGGCGTCGCTCGAGCAGCGCCCGGATCGAGTAGTCGCTTTGCACGCCGCGGATCTGGTCGATCTCCGCCATGGTGATCGGCTGGCGGTACGCCACGATCGCGAGCACCTCCATGAGCGAGCGGCTCAGCCGCTGGCGTTGAGGCTTCAGAAAGTTGCCGATCAGCTCTGCGAACTCCGGCCGGGTTGAAAGCTGGTAGCCACCGGCCAGTTGAACGAGTTGCAGGGATGAGCCTTCGAGCCGCAACGAAAGATCATGGGCCGCCTGATGCACCTCCGCCTCGGTCGCCTCCAGCAGCTTGGCGACGTCACGGGCAGGCACCGGCGCGTCGGCGACGAAGAGAATGGCTTCGAGGGCGTTGGGCAGCGTCATCGCGAGCGATGCTTGCAATGATGCACCATCCCCAACGCGTCAACCCGAGCGGGTAAGAAAGGCGTATGGCCGACGCCTTCTCCCTCAACCCGCCCCACCACCGCCTCCAAGGCGACGTTCCGAAAGTCGGGATCCGGCCTACCATCGACGGCCGCTATGGCGGAGTGCGGGAATCATTAGAAAACCTCACTATGTCGATGGCCCGGACGGTTTCGGAGCTGATTTCGACCCGCCTGCGCCATGCCAGCGGGCAGCCGGTGGAATGCGTGTTGGCCGACACTTGCATCGGCGGCTTTGCGGAGGCGGCTGCTTGCGCTGAGAAGTTCGAGCGCGCGGGGGTCGGGGTGAGTCTCACCGTCACCCCGTGCTGGTGCTACGGAAGCGAAACCACCGACATGAATCCGCTGCTGCCCAAAGCGATCTGGGGATTCAACGGCACCGACCGGCCCGGCGCGGTGTACCTGGCGGCGGCCCTTGCCGGTCACAGCCAGAAGGGTCTGCCGGCCTTCGGCATCTATGGCCGGGACGTGCAAGATCTGGGAGATACTTCGGTTCCCGAAGATGTGGCCGAGAAGATTCTGCGCTTCGTCCGCGCCGGCATCGCGGTCGCCACCATGCGGGGCAAGGCCTACTGCGCCATGGGCGGCACCAGCATGGGCATCGCCGGCTCCATCGTCGATCAAGAGTTTTTCGAGCGATACCTGGGCATGCGGGTCGAGAGCGTCGACATGGCCGAATTCATCGGGCGCATGAACCGAAATCTGTTCGACCAGCAGGAGTTCGAGCGGGCCCTCGCTTGGACCAGGCAGTACTGCCGCGAAGGCAAAGACTGGAATCCGCCCGAGCGCCAGCGCTCGCGGGAGCAAAAGGACGAAGACTGGGCCACCAGCATCAAGATGACCTTGATCGCCCGCGACCTAATGATTGGGAACCCGAAGCTCGCCGAGATGGGATTCCTCGAACAAAGCCGCGGCCACAACGCCATCGCAGGCGGATTCCAAGGCCAGCGGCAATGGACCGATTACTTCCCCAACGGCGACTTCACGGAAGCCATCCTCACCAGCAGCTTCGACTGGAACGGCATCCGCCAGCCTTTCTCCTTCGCCACTGAAAACGACTCGCTGAACGCGGCGACGATGTTGTTCGGAAACCTTATCACCGGCTGCGCCCAACTCTTTGCGGACGTGCGCACCTACTGGTCTCCCGACGCGGTGAGGCGGGTGGCGGGCCACACCTTGAAGGGCGCCGCAGAGGGTGGCATCCTCCACCTCATCAACTCGGGGCCTGCCGCGCTCGACTGGACTGGGCACGCCCTCAAGCCATGGTGGCAGATCACGCCTGGCGAGGCTGCCAAAGCGCTGGAGAGCACCCTCTGGTGCGCCAGCGATCTCGGCTACTTCCCCGGCGGAGGCTGGTCGACCGACTTCGCGACCTTGGGCGGGATCCCCTGCACCATGGCCAGACTCAACCTGGTGCGTGGGCTCGGTCCGGTGCTCCAGATCGCGGAGGGAGAGACGGTCGAGCTGCCCGAGAGCGTCCACCGGGTGCTCGACGAGCGCACGAATCCCACCTGGCCGACTACCTGGTTCGCTCCTCGCATCACCGGCCGCGGCGCGTTCCGCGATGTGTATACGGTCATGAACAACTGGGGCGCGAACCATGGCGCCATCGCGCCCGGACATGTCGGCGCCGACCTCATCACCCTCGCTTCGATGCTCCGGATTCCAGTCGACATGCACAACGTCGAGAAGGCGCAGGTCTTCCGCCCCAGCGCCTGGTCCCGCTTCGGCACGAGCTGCCTCGAATCGGCCGACTACCTGGCGTGCGCGACCTACGGACCCCTCCACGGATGACGAACGCGGAGTTGGCCCAAGAGCTGAGGGAGCTGCGCGACCTGCTGGTCATCGGCGGATACGACGAGATGCGGGCGCTGCGCTTCCTCTCCCTGGCCACCGAGATCGAGGAGTTGCGCGAGGACGTCAACGCGCTGGCGCGGGAGAACCGGCTCGAAGAGATCCCAGGCGTGGGCAAGCAAATGGCGGTCTACCTGCGCGAGTACCTCGAGACCGGCACGAGCTCCAAGCGCCGAGAGGCCGAATCGCTGGCGCCGCCCACGCTGCTCGCCCTGCTGCGCCTTTCCAATATCGGCGTCAAAACGGTGAGGAGGCTCTACCACGAGTTCGGCATCGCGGATCTGCCGACGTTTCGTCATGCACTCGAAACCGGACGGCTCGAGGGACAGAGGGGCATCGGCCAGAAGACTCTCGAGAGTTGGCGGCGCGCCGTCTCACGCTCTCCCGAGTGAGCTCGTGACCGCGAGTCGGACGGGTACCCTCCCCAGAGTCTGGGCGAGTGGCGAAATTGGTAGACGCGCTGGATTTAGGTTCCAGTCCCGCGAGGGGTGAGGGTTCGAGTCCCTCCTTGCCCACCAGAATGGGGGATCGCCTACGCTTCCTGTCGCCGCGCCCAACCTCCGCCGGGGCAGTCCGCGACTAAGCTCATGCCACAGCGGCACACGTCCTATTCACTCCCTGCCCCTCCTGCGCGATGTCTACTAGGAGGGGCATTTTTCTTGATCGCTCGCTGTCCACCTGCCCGCTAGGGAGCGCGAGGACGATAGCCTCGGCTGCACTAGCCTTTCGGCCCGTGGTAGCTCGTCGCCGGCGAGACGCCGGCGCTCCCAGTTAGCGGCGCCAGTCGTCCCAGCGGTCGTTGCGGCCCCAGCCGCCCCGCCCGTCGATCTCGATCTGGATCGCCTGCACCGCCTGCCGGCCGCGCGCCTCCGCCAGTTGGCCGTCGCGCGCCCAAGGCGACCATCCGGCCTGCTCGCTGAAGACCCGGTACCGGACTCCCACGCCGCCGCTCACCTGGATCTGGATGGCATCCACCTGCAGATCGCTCGCGCGGGCCTCCCCGCCGTTGCTCTCCCAGCGCGACCAGCGGCCTCGCACGTCCCGCACCCGGTAGCGGATCTCGCCGCCGCCGTTCAGGTTGATGCGCACGGCCCGCACCGAACGCGGGGTGCGCTCGTAAGCCGTTCCAGCCGTGTCGCCGTCGCGGTGGGTTCCGGTCCAGCCTCGCCCGACGAGGTCGACGCTATAGCTGACTCCGGTGGCATGGCGGCCGTAGCGGTCGTCGCGCGGGTCGTATCTGGGATCCCAGCGGTCGTCTCGTCGATTCCAAGGGTCGTAGCGCGGGTCCCAGCCGCCGGCACGGCGATCGAGCTCGATCTGGATCGCCTGGACGGCCTCGCGTCCGCGTGCCTCGGCGGTTCGTCCATCGCTCTGCCAGGAGCTCCAGCCGGCATCTCGACTGAACACGCGATAGCGCACGCCCAGCCGCTGCTCGCCGCGCACCTGGATGGCCGCGACTTGCAGGCCCCGCGTGCGGGCGACCGAGCCGTCGCTCACCCAAGCCGACCAATCGCCGCGCACGTCCATGACGCGGTAGCTGATGCGTCCGGCATCGGAGGCGATCCGCATGGCGACGATCGATCGGGGTTCGGATCGGTCGAATCCGGAGCCGGCGGGCTGCCCATCGCGGGCGGTGCCGGTCCAACCTCGCCCGACGAGCTCGACTGAATAGCGGAGTTCGTCGCCGTAACTGCGATATTGAGCCTGCGCCAACGCGGGCAACGTTGCCGCGGCAAGGATCAATCCAATCAATGCGTGTCTCATTTCGTTCCTCGGCACTTCGGACGCGCCAGCCTGTCAAGGGTTTTACGGGCCCGGGGTTCAGGG